>CAXUNA010000616.1:0-2681 GCA_964252095.1 uncultured Jatrophihabitans sp.
GACGACGGCCGGTTCGTCGGCCTGCTCTGCCTCAAGCGCTCGCGGCGCGGCTTCTGCTCGGATCGTGACGTCTCGGCGCGTTCAGCTGAACGCGTGGCGGTGACGATGGGCGGGTGAGCCGCACCCGGATCGAGGGCGAACTGTCGTCCCGCCCGTTGTCCGGCGGCGACCTCGGCCGGGCGCGGTGGGTCGAGACGACGGCCGGCCCGGTGGTCGAGAAGACGTACCCGGGCTCGGCCCCGACGGGGCTGGTCGCAACCGAGGCGGCGGGGCTGCGGTGGCTGTCCGTCCCCGATGGCCCACCCGTTCCGGCGGTCCGGTCGTACGACGCGGCCACGATCGTGCTCGACGCCGTACGCGAGGGCGCCCCGGCGGCGGCGGGCGCCGACGGGTTCGGAGCGGCGCTCGCGCGGTTGCACGCCCACGGAGCCCCGGCGTTCGGGTGGGCACCGTCGGAGTCGGTCTTCATCGGGACCGAGCCGGTCGACGTCGGGACCTTCGCCGACTGGCCGTCGTTCTGGCGGGCGCGCACGGGTCTGCTGCTCGCCCGCCTGCCCGACGTCGATCCGGCGCCGTTCGACGCCCTCGGCGCCCGGCTGGACCTGCTGGTCCCGGCATCGGGGCCCGCGCGTGTGCACGGCGATCTCTGGTCCGGCAACGTCCTCTGGGACCACGCCGACGTGGCGTGGCTCATCGACCCCGCGGCGCACGGTGGCCACCGCGAACTCGACCTCGCCCTCCTCGCCCTGTTCGGGGCGCCACACCTCGAGCGCATCCTCGGCGCCTACGCCGCCGAGGCGGACAGCGCGCTCGCCGACGGGTGGCGCGACCGGTTGCCACTGCACCAGGTGCACACGCTGCTGTTCCACGCGGTCGCGTTGGGCGGCGGCTACCTCTCCCGCACCCTCGACGTCGTCCGCCGGTACCTCTGACGGGTGCGTCGCCGCCTTCAGCCGAACCCCGCGACCGTCCCCGGCGAACGTCCGTGCGAAAACTGTCAGACCCCTCTCCTACCGTCCCGCGCCATGACAACCGCCATGGCCGAGGACCCGATCGAACCGCCTGAAGATGCCGTCCCGAGAGCCGGCGAACCGTTGCTGCGCCTGGTCTCGGACGACGTCGCCGACACCGTGCTCGACGACGAGCAACTGGGCTCCCGCATCGTCGGGCTGTCCGGCCGGATCGCTGCCGCCACGTGCAGGTGGCTGCTGCTGATCGCCGAGTTCGACCGGCGGGAGGCCTGCGCCGCCTTCGGTCTCGGGAGCACCGCCCGCTGGCTCTCCCACCACTGCGGCATCGCGCACCGCACCGCGCTCGACCACGTCCGGGTCGCGCGCACCCTGCTCACGCACCGCCCGCTCGCCGTCGAGATGGCCGCCGGACGGATCTCCTACAGCCACGCCCGGGCGATCTCACGGGTGGTCGAGCCGGAGGACACCGAGCTCGTCGACCGGCTCGTCGACATCGCCGAGCACGGCACGGTCGGTCAGCTGGAGGACATCGTGCGCAGCCTGCGCACGGTCGCGCGGAACGAGCAGGACGAGGCCGACCGCAAGGCCGGCCGACCGACCGGGCCCGCGGACACCCTCGACTCCCGCATCGGCTCGGACAGCCGCTGGCACCTGTCCGCCCGGCTCGCTCCCGAACGCGGGTCCGTCGTCGACGCGGCGCTCGCCGCCGTGGCCCGCGCCGAAGGGGTGAGCCGTGTCGACGCCTTGGAACGGCTCGGCGAGATCGCGCTCGCGATGCTGGCCGACGCGGGGCGGATGCCCCGGGAACTGCGGGGCGACGAACGCGCCGCGATCGTCGTGCACCTCGACGCCCGCGACGTCCCACCGGCGCCCGGGTCGGAGCCCGCACCCGAGCACCGAGCGGAGGCAGCCGAGGACGCCGACGCGACGGAGACGGCCGGTCCGCCGAAGCGGCCGTTCGCCCGCCTCGCGGGCGGTCCGGGGCTGCCCGACGAGGTGGCGTACCGCCTGCTGTGTGACGGCAGGTTGCGCACCGTCGTCTACGAGACCGATCCCGACGGCCGGCGGCGGGTGCTCGACGTCGGGCGCTGCAAGCGGCTGGTCACGCGCAAGCAGTTCCGTGCCCTGGTCGCCCGCGACGGTCGGCGGTGCGTCGTGCCCGGCTGCGGATCACGGCGACGGCTCCACGTGCACCACGTCGTCCACTGGCTGCACGGCGGTCTCACCGATCCGGACAACGAGATCCTGACGTGCGAGGTGCACCACCTGAAGATCCACGCCGGAGAGCTCGACGTCCGGGCGGTCACGCCCGGACGCTTCCGCTTCTTCCGGGCCGACGGCGCGGAGCTGCTCGAGCACGTCGACCCCTCCACGCTGGCGGCCAGCGACCAGCCCGCCGACGCGGACCATCCCGACATCGCCGCCGACGCCGCCGAGACCCGTTGGGACGGCACCCGCCTCGACCGGCACTACGCCGTGAGCTGCCTCGCCGAGAGCACCGACCGCCGCAGGAAGCGACGCGGCGTTCGTCCGCAGGGGACGACCTGAGCAGGGCCTCGACGCCGGTCGACGCCACCTGTGACGATGGCGGGCATGTTCGACATCGCACCGACCGTGACGGGCTGGCTCGACGCCGGCCACGACGTCCTCGTCGCCCGCGTCCTCACCGGCACCGGTCTCGCCGGGCGCGAGGCCGGTGCCGGTGAGGAC
>CAXUNA010000617.1:0-2676 GCA_964252095.1 uncultured Jatrophihabitans sp.
TGGCCCGTAGTGCTTTGGTCTGGCCGGCGGTGGCGAAGCGTTGGCTGCGGCCGTACGAGAGCACGCCGCCGGCGTCATTGAGGACGACGGGAATGATCTCAGCTTCACACGCCAGGTCCAGCAGCTGGCCGATCGACAGGTCGCCGCCGAACGCGGTGGTGACCCGGCCGGTCCGTTCCTGCAGCTGCGCCAACGTCATGGTCACCGCGACCGTGGCGGGCACCCCACCGGAGTCCGGCAGCGTCCCGGAACGCAGGAACCGGTCGCACAGGTCTTCCAGGGCGTCGTGCATCCGCTGCCCGGGGCTCCGCACGTCGTCACCGTTCGCATCCGTGGGGCGCGGTGCCGCCAGCGGCGACAGCACGGTCTGGAGCTTCACCAGCAGGTCGGCGGTGAGTTCCCCGCGGAGGATGCCGGTGCCGTCGTCGTCCTGGCTCAGGGTCACCGACCGGGTGCGGCGTTGCTGCTGATCGCGGGGTTCGGGGCCGTCGGGGTCGTAGAGGTCGCGGGCCTTCCGCCCGGCGAGAGCGACGTCGGTGGGGTCGGACTTCCGCGCGAGGTCGACCAGCGCTTGCTCGACGGTCTCCAACTCCTCGACCGGCAGGCCGACCGGCAGCCGGGCGATGGCGTGGGCGATGACACTCGCATGGTCGACGCTGATCGACCCGTCGGCCTGGGCGGCGGCGACCGCCTCCCGCACCGGGGGCAGCACCTGCCCGTCCAGTGACACCCTGGCCGCGCATTGCTGAGCCCGCGTCACCCGCCGCTTCGCCTCGGCCGGGCGGACCCGCAGCTTCCCGCGCAGCAGATCGGCGGTGGAGGTGGCACCCATCGGTTCGTGGACGTGCTGCCGGTCCAACTCGGCGACCACGGCCTGGTCGCAGGATCCGAGCAGGTTCGTTGCACCCTGCACCATCTCGACAGCGTCCAGCAGGTCGTACGGGTCCATCACCCGTGCCGCAGCCGGCAGCTCCGCCGCCAGGGCACGCAGCTCCGCCTGCACCGCCAGCAACCGCTCGGCCACCGTCGGCGGCTCGGGTTCCGGCGGGTCCATCAGCGCGAGGATCTCGCGGGCGGCGTCGGTCAGCGCATAGCCGTCAGCGGTCTCGACGAACATCGGCGGGCACGGCTCGAACTCCTCGGGGGCGAAGGAGGAGGCGTCGTGCTGCATGCGTTCGATTCTAATCGAACACGACAACAGGCGCAAGGGGAAAGATCAGCGGATCTGAGCTTCTCGCAACGGCGAGAGGCGACCACAGAAGGGCAGACAGCGCGCGGAACGCAGGTCGACGAAGCAGGCCGGTCTGGTCAAGGAGACCACCCACGAAGGCCGGGTACCGCTACCGCTGTTGGCTCGAAAGGCGACCCGAGTGAGCGGCGAGCCGACCAGACCGGCAGCGGACCCGCAGTGTGCCGAAACAGCGCCTCAGTCCAACGCCAACCGGTACCCGCGCTTGACCACCGTCTGCACGATGCGCGGATCGCCGAGAGCGGTACGCAGGCGACTCATGCCGACCTCGACGGCATGCCCGCCGGCTCGACCACCGCTGGGCAGGACGACGAGCAGGTCGTCACGGGAGACGACCCGGCCGGGTTCCACCGCGAGGCGCACGAGCAACGCGCGAGCGGTGGCGCCGATGGTCAACTCACGGCCGTCGAGGAACACGGCCAGCTCGTCGATCTCCAGCGCGTGGCCCGCGAGGGAGAGCGTCACGCGCAGCGGGCTCAGGCGGCCGGCACGGCCACCTCGACCGCACCGTCCGTGATCCGGACGGGGAAAGGCGTCGCCGACGCCCCGCCGTCCACGCAGAGTCCCCGGGCGAGCTCGAACCGCCGGCCCGACGGCCCGATGACGACCGGCACGTCACGACGTGATGCGAGTCGTCCGGCCGAGAGCGGAGCCGGTTCCGCCTCGGCGTGCGGGTCGACGTCGGCGAGGGCGAACAGCTCGCCGTCGCACGTGCGGAACAGCGCGACGGCGTGGCCATCGACGTGCAGGGCGAGGGTCTGACCGCGGCCCGGTTCGGCGGCGGAACACACCGGGCTCCAGCGCACGTCGGCGCGGGTCGTCGTGACGGTCATCGCGGCGGCCACCTCTCGCTGTCCGGTGGGACGGCATCCGAGCGGGTTGTGACAGCTACGATGCCCGGGGCGTGTTGTCGGGGCTTGTCCGCCGTGTTACGCGGCTGCAAACGTCCGATGAGTGGTGTGTGACGTGCCCGGCGCCGGGACCCACGCCCACCGGCCGCGCCCGCTCCGGGACAATGACTCCCCGTGACCGGCCTGCCGCTGTTCGTCGACCTCACCGGTCGCCGCGCGCTCGTGGTCGGTGCCGGGCCGGTCGGCGCCCGCCGCGCCCGCACGCTCGTGGACGCCGGGGCGACGGTCGACGTGGTCGCACCCGAGGTCCGGCTCGACCTGCCGGACCGGATCACCCACCACGGCAGGGCTTACGAGGCCGCCGATCTCGTCGGCGCCTGGCTGGTGGTCGCGGCCACCGACGACCGCGCCGTGCAGGAACAGATCGCTGCCGACTGCAACAATCTGTGCATCTTCTGCGTCCGTGCCGACGATGCTTCCGGCGGGACCGCACGCGTCCCCGCCGCGGCGGCCCGCGGCGACGTGACCGTCGCCGTGGCCGGCGGTGACGACCCGCGGCGTGCGACCGCCCTGCTC
>CAXUNA010000618.1:0-2675 GCA_964252095.1 uncultured Jatrophihabitans sp.
GCGCCGTCGAGGCTGACCTGCACGAAGACCTCGAGCCGCCCGGACGCCGTCCGCTCGCGGGCACTGGACGCCCGGTTGACACCGCGGTCGAGGGCCGCCACGAGCTTCACGCGGTCGAGCGAGTGCACGGCGCTCGCGTACCGCGCGACGCTGTTGGCCTTGTTCGACTGCAGCTGGCCGACCAGGTGCCAGCGCAACGCCACCGCCGGACCGGATCCCGCGAGTCCGGCGTGCTTGGCCCGCGCTTCCTGGTCCCTGTTCTCGCCGACGTCGGTCACCCCGAGCGTCGCCAGCGCGCTGACGTCGCTCGCGGGGAACGTCTTGGTGACGGCGACCAACGTGATGCCGGCCGGGTCACGACCGGCCGCGTGTGCGGCCGTGGCGATCCGGGCCCGGACCTCGCTCAGGGCGTCGCTGACCTGGGCGAGGCGCTCCGGGGTGGGCGCGGTGTCACCGGTCGTCGGGGACTCGGGCCGCTCGCCATCGTCGGGAACCGTCGGCACTCAGTTCTTGAGGAAGTCCGGCACGTCGAGGTCCTCGTCCATCGCGATGGGGGTGCGACTGCCGGGACGCTCGGAACCGCTGTTCGGGCCGAAGGCCGAGCCCGGACCGCCGCCGAGCGGCCAGCCGCCGGACGTCCGGTTGTCGGCCTCGGGCGCGCGGGACGGGACCGACGCCGAGAGCCGGTCGTACGCCGGGGTCTCGGTGGCCGGCGGGTTGTCGCGCCGCACGTCGACCTTCTTGTACGGCAGCTGACCGGAGTCGAAGCCCGCGGCGATGACGGTCACCTTGACCTCGTCACCGAGGGTGTCGTCGATGACGGCGCCGAAGATGATGTTCGCGTCGGGGTGCGCGGCGTCGGCCACGAGCGAGGCGGCGTCGTTGATCTCGAACAGCCCGAGGTCCGAGCCGCCCTGGATCGACAGCAGCACGCCGTGCGCGCCCTCCATGCTCGCCTCGAGCAGCGGGCTCGCGATCGCGATCTCGGCCGCGGTGCGCGCCCGGTTGTCCCCGCGCGCGGCGCCGATGCCCATGAGGGCCGAGCCCGCGCCGCTCATGACCGACTTGACGTCGGCGAAGTCGAGGTTGATCAGGCCGGGCGTGGTGATGAGGTCCGTGATGCCCTGGACGCCGGAGAGCAGCACCTGGTCCGCGCTGCGGAAGGCGTCCATCACCGAGACGTTGGCCTCGGAGATCTGCAGCAGCCGGTCGTTCGGGATGACGATCAGGGTGTCGCACTCGGCGCGCAGCGCCTCGATGCCCTCGGTGGCCTGGGTGGCTCGGCGCTTGCCCTCGAAGGCGAACGGCCGCGTGACGACGCCGATGGTGAGGGCGCCGAGCTTGCGCGAGATGCTCGCGATGACCGGGGCACCGCCGGTGCCGGTGCCGCCGCCCTCGCCCGCGGTCACGAACACCATGTCGGCCCCCTTGAGGACCTCCTCGATCTCGTCGCGGTGGTCCTCGGCGGCCTTGCGGCCGACCTCGGGCTGCGCGCCGGCGCCGAGGCCGCGGGTGAGCTCGCGGCCGACGTCGAGCTTGACGTCGGCGTCGCTCATCAGCAGCGCCTGGGCGTCGGTGTTGACGGCGATGAACTCGACGCCCTTGAGGCCGACCTCGATCATCCGGTTGACCGCGTTGACACCGCCGCCGCCGACACCGACGACCTTGATGACCGCGAGGTAGTTGTGCGGTGCGTTCATGACTCCTGCTTCCGGGTGTGGGTCGTGCACGGGCGGGCAGCTGTGCGGTCGGCCGTCCACCGTCGGGCGACCAACTCTCACCCTCTAGTAGACGGTCAACGTTATGTCAACCACTGCTGTGCGCAGACGCTAACCACGGCAGGGCCCGGATCCCGCCAGACACGCCGCGCGGCGTGCCGACGTCGCCGAAACTGCCCAGGCCGCCCGGGTCGCCCAGGTCATCACCGCCGAACACCTGGTCGGGGCCACGGTTGCGAATCCGTCCCGGTACGGCGCCCACGGCAGACCCAACAGCGGCGGCGCCTACCGCTGATCGTCGCCGAGTACCTGTCGGGGCACCCGAGCCCGTGCCGACGTCGCGTCAGGTCGCGGGGCCGGTGCGGTGGTCGAGCACGAACCGCGTGCCGTCCCAGCGCCAGTACTTGACCACGCTGTACTGCGGCAGCCCGCAGCTGGCGTTGTCCGGCGAGGTGGTGCTGCAGTCGGTCGTCTGCAGCAGGCCGTTGACCAGCGCCTCCCCGCGGGAGATCCCGATGTTGGCGGCGTCGGTGGTGCCGACGGCCGGGAACCCGGCGCCGCTGGGGTGCAGGTCGCCGTCGGAGCCCGCCTTGATGACGCCCCACCCGTCGGGGCCGTCGGTGTAGCCGAGCACCGAAGCGCCGGTGTCGCCGAGGAACGGTCCGTCGACCACGAACGTCGTGTGGTCCATGCCGGCGAGCAGCGAGGCGCCGCTCACCACGGCCGAGTAGGTGGTGCCGCCCACCGCGGCGTCGCGGGGGTAGGTGCTCGTGCCGTCGACGGCCCAGGCCGAGCCGCTCCACCGCCAGAACCGGACGGTGCCGGAGTCGAGGTCGGCCCCCTCGTAGCCGCCGGGGACGACCACCACCGCCGACCGGGTCGACCGGGTCGCCGCGGTGAACGCCGCCGTGACCTGCTGGAACGACGGCGGGGCGGGCGTGGTCGGCGTGGTGGTGC
>CAXUNA010000619.1:0-2672 GCA_964252095.1 uncultured Jatrophihabitans sp.
GTCCGCCGGGAAGCCCGCCGCGGCGGGGAAGGCCGCCTCGTCGGGTGCGGCCGTGCCCGGCCCCGGGCGGGCCGAGAGCACGTTCCTCACCGTCGCCGAGGTGGCCGCGATCATGCGGGTCTCCAAGATGACCGTGTACCGGATGGTGCACGCGGGTGAGATGCCCGCCGTCCGGGTCGGGCGGAGTTTCCGCGTGCCCGAGCAGGCCGTGCACGACTACCTCCGCGACGCCTTCATCGAAGCCGGCTGACCAGCCCGCCCGGGCCCGTCACCGCGTGTCGGTGCCGGGCCGGAGCAGGCCGTTCGGTGACCCGACCCCGAACGGCTACCCTCGACCCCAGTTGCCGACGTGCGTCGGCTGGTTCCTGCGGCAGTTCGCCGTCCTACCGATCGTGAGGGTCACACCAGCTCATGGGTTCCGTCATCAAGAAGCGTCGTAAGCGCATGGCCAAGAAGAAGCACCGCAAGCTGCTGAAGAAGACCCGCGTCCAGCGCCGCAACAAGAAGTAGCACCGCGCCCCGGCCGTCGCCCGCGCGCGGCCGGGCCGCACCACCTCACCTGATCGGACGGGCCCCCCAGTGTCGTCTGAGAACCGGCAGCAGACCGTTCTGGTCACCGGCATCAGCCGGTACATCGGCAGCCGCGTCGCCGCGGCCCTGGCCGCCGACCCCTCCATCGACCGGGTCATCGGCGTCGACACGGTCGCACCCGGTCGCGCCGACCTCGACCGCCTGGGGCGTACCGAGTTCGTGCGCGCGGACATCCGCAACCCGCTGATCGCCAAGGTCATCGCGGGCTCGTCGGTCGACACCGTGGTGCACGCGTCGGTCACCGCCACCCCGCACGGCGCGGGTGGTCGGGCGCCGATGAAGGAGATGAACGTCCTCGGCACCATGCAGTTGCTCGCCGCGTGCCAGAAGTCGGACACCGTACGGCGCCTGGTGCTGAAGTCCACGACCGCGGTCTACGGCTCGTCGCCGCGTGACCCCGCGGTGTTCGCCGAGGACACCCCGCCCCGTTCGCTGCCCCGCTCCGGGTACGGCAAGGACGCGGTGGAGGTCGAGGGGTACGTGCGCGGTTTCGGCCGGCGACGCCCGGACGTCGACGTCACCGTCCTGCGGTTCTCGAACTTCATCGGCCCGACGATCGACTCCGCGCTGGTCCGCTACTTCACCCTCCCGGTCCTGCCCACCGCGTTCGGGCACGACCCCCGGCTGCAGTTCCTGCACGAGGACGACGCCGTCGAGATCCTGCGGCTCGCCGCCGTCGCGCCGCAGGCCGGTGTGTTCAACGTGGCGGGCGACGGCGCGCTATTGCTCTCGCAGGCGATCCGACGGGCCGGCAAGGTGCCGGTGGCGATCCCCGGCCCCGCCGTCGACCTCGTCAGCCGCTCGGTGCGTCGCGCCGGGCTCGTCGACTTCTCGCCGGAGCAGCTCGGCCTGCTCTCCTACGGCCGGGTGGTCGACACCTCCCGGGTGGAGGAAGCGTTCGGTTTCCGCCCCCGGTACACCAGCGAGCAGGCGTTCGCGGCCTTCCTGCGGGACCGGCCGGTCCCCCCGGTCATCGACCCCACGCGGGTCACGTCGACGGTCGAGGCCGTCGGCGGGCTGATCGGGCTGCGGCCGTCGGCGCTCGTGACCACCCTGGCGGCGACCCCGCGCCGCGCCGTCTCGGCCGCAGGAGCCACGACCCGACGGGGGCTACGTCATGGGTGAAGCCCGGATCATCCCGCTGCACAACGAGTCGACCCGTCCCCACCTCGAACCGGCCGACGGCGCCGACCCCACCCGGTCGTCGGCCCGCGACCGCTTCGACGCCGCCGCGGCCCAGGGCCTCGCGTTCCTGCGGCGCCGGCTCACCGGCGAGTACGAGGTCGACGAGTTCGGCTTCGACCCCGACCTCACCGAGAACGTCGCCATCCCCGCCCTGCGGCCGTTGGCCGAGAAGTGGTTCCGCATCGAGACCCAGGGTGTCGAGAACGTCCCCGACGCCGGTGGCGCGCTGCTGGTCGGCAACCACGCCGGCGGGCTGTGGGCACTCGACGCCGCGATGACGGCCGTCGCCCTGCACGACGCCCACCCGCAGCAACGGATCCTGCGCCTGCTCGCGGCCGATCTCGTCCTGCGGACGCCGTTCCTCGGCCCGGTCGCCCGCAAGTCCGGCAGCACGCTGGCGTGCCACCCCGACGCCGAGCGGTTGCTGGAGGGCGGCGAGCTCGTCGGCGTCTGGCCCGAGGGGTTCAAGGGGATCGGCAAGCCGTTCTCCGAGCGGTACAAGCTGCAGCGGTTCGGCCGGGGCGGTTTCGTGAGTGCCGCGCTCAAGACCGGTGTGCCGATCATCCCGGTGTCGATCGTCGGCTCCGAGGAGATCCACCCGGTGATCGGCAACGTCGGGGTCCTCGCGCGGGTCCTGAACCTGCCGTACTTCCCGATCACGCCGACGTTCCCGTGGCTCGGTCCGCTCGGCCTGGTCCCGTTGCCGAGCAAGTGGATCATCGAGTTCGGCGAGCCGATCGTGACGTCGGGCTACGGCCCCGAGGCCGCGGAGGACCCCATGCTGGTCTTCGAGCTCACCGACCGGGTGCGCGAGACGATCCAGGGGACGTTGTACCGGCTGCTGCTGCAGCGCCGGAGCGTCTGGCGCTGAGCGCGGCGGTCGCGAACGCGACCGC
>CAXUNA010000620.1:0-2670 GCA_964252095.1 uncultured Jatrophihabitans sp.
GTCGCGGACCGGTCGCGCGTGGTCCGACCGCGGGTGGCTGGCGAACCTCGCCACCGACGCGCGCTACGCGCCGTTCGCCGCGCCGTGGAACCTCGCCGGCTGGCCCGCGCTCGCACTGCCGGTGCCCACCGCGGCCCCCGGCGCCGTCGTCCCGCCGTCGGTCCAGCTCGTGGCGCCCCCGGGCGGTGCGCGCACCCTGCTCGCAGTCGCGAAGTTGGTGGAACTCGCAGTATCGGTATCCGTCACGAACGGGTAGAACACACCGCATGGCCGACCGCGACGACGCTGCGCCCCTCTCCACCCTCGTCCGCTCCCGCTGGGGACGGATCGCCCACACCGCCGCCACCCGGGCGCTGTCGGAGGCGAGTGCGACGGCGGCGTTGTGGCGGTCCGGAGCGGTGGGCGTCGACCTGCCGCACCGGATGCTGCCGGCCGCCGGCGCGCTGCTGCGGCAGGGTCCGGTCGGCGCCGCGCTCGCGCTCCCGGTCGGTCGCTTCCCCGACCGGGTGGCCGTCGTCGACGAGCGCGGTCCCGTGACGTTCACCGAACTCGCCACCCTGGCCCAGCGGCTCGCGACCACGCTCGCCGACCGGGGTGTCGGCAGCGACGACACGATCGCCGTGATGTGCCGCAACCACCCGCGATGGCCGGCGGCGTCGCGCTCAACTGCGTGGTGAATTCGCGGCTGCGCGACAGCGGCATCTTCGACCGCGTCTGGGTGCAACCCGCCGCGGGCGACGCCGGCACCGCGCTCGGCGCCCGCACCGTGCTGCTTAACACCGACTTCGCCGGACCGCAGCTGCGCGACGTCGTCGCCCGCGAGGAGGTGACCGTGGCCGTCGCCGACGCCGAGTTCGACGCCCGCACGGCCGACCTCGACACCCGCGCCGGACGGGTGTTGCTCGCCGACGGCACCGACGCCGCCGCGGCCCGCCCCGCCGACCTGTTCGACGAGGACGCGGTCCGCGACGCCCCGCCGCGACCGACCCGGCGGCAGCGGCTGGTGCTGCTCACGGGCGGCACCACCGGCACCCCGAAGGGCGCGCCGCGCGACTTCGGCATGACCCTCGCCATCCCGGGCGGTTACCTCGAGAAGATCCCGCTCCGCTCGGGCCGCACGACGATGGTGCTGTGTCCGGTCTTCCACGCCTGGGGCCTGATCTCGACGATGCTCGCGCTCACCGTCGGCGACACTCTGCTGCTGCGGCGCACCTTCGACCCGAACGCCGCGGTCGCGTCGATCGCCGCCAACCGGGTCGACACCGTCATCGCGGTCCCGGTGCTGCTCTCACGGGTGCTGGACACCCTCGCCGAGCACCCGGTGGACACCTCGTCGGTGCGGGTGGTCGCGCTGTCCGGGTCGGCGCTGTCGACCGATCTCGCCCGCCGGGCGCGGGAGGCCCTCGGCGACGTCGTGCACAACCTGTACGGCTCGACCGAGGTGGCCTTCGTCACGATCGCGACGCCCGCGGACCTCGCCGCGGCCCCCGGCACCGTCGGACGGGCCCCGACCGGCACCACCGTGGCGATCCTCGGTGACGACGACCGGCCGGTCCCCGCCGGCGAGACCGGCCGGATCTTCGTGGCCAACACGATCCACTTCGATGGCTACACCGGCGGCGGCAGCAAGGACTCGGTCGACGGGATGATGACCACCGGCGACCTCGGCCACCTCGACGAGCAGGGTCGGCTGTTCATCGACGGCCGCAGCGACGACATGATCGTGTCCGGCGGTGAGAACGTGTTCCCCGCCGAGGTCGAGGACCTGTTGCTCGGGCACGACGCCGTGGCCGACGCCGCCGTGGTCGGTGTCGACGACGACGACTTCGGGCAGCGGTTGCGGGCCTACGTGGTGCGCGCGGGATGCGCCGGGAGCGACGCCCTCGACGAGGACGCCGTGAAGGCGTTCGTCAAGCACAACCTCGCGCGCTACAAGGTTCCGCGCGACGTCCGGTTCGTCGACACGCTGCCGCGCAACCAGGCCGGCAAGATCGTCAAGCGCGAACTCGACCGCGACGACGCCTCCTAGCCGCGCCGGCTCAGGCGAGCCGCTCCACCCCGAGCCGGAACCGGACACCGCCGGCGAGGTCCACCTCGACACCCGCCACCCGGCCGCGGGCGGGACCCGCGGCGGCATCGTCCGGTGCGATCGCCTCGACCCGCCGGACGTCGAGCCCGACGTCCTCACAGGTCGCGAACGGCTCTTCCAGCAGGTCCACCAACGCCGCGGCGAGGTGCGCCGCCGTCCACTCCGGCCCGAGCTCGTTCGGGGGTTCCATCAGCCGGTACATCCGATCTCCACGCCTGCCGGTCCATCTCCGTCGAATTTCGACAACTTGTCGTCACAACCATCATCCTGGAAAAGACTTGGCTTCTCGACCCCGCTAGGCTGCACGAGCTCAGAATCACTTCACCGAAACCACACGGGCCGGACATCTGGCGCGGAAAAGATCCACCAGTCACACTTGAGAGCACCACACCTCTGGCGCGTCCCGGCCGGGGAGACAGCGGCCACGAGCGGAAGCGGGTGACGAGACTGACCACCGACGACCACACCTGCGTGCAGTACCTCGACGACGTCGTCCTGCGCCAGGTGCTCGCCACCCGTGACTCCGACGGCCGCGCGATGCTCGTCCGGCTCAACCTCGCCGCGAACGGTGTCCCCCGGCT
>CAXUNA010000621.1:0-2664 GCA_964252095.1 uncultured Jatrophihabitans sp.
CGAGTTCGGTGACGACGTGCTGTACGAGATCCACATCGACAACAACGGCGACGCCGAAGGCGACGTCGTGTACCAGTTCCGGTTCACGTCGCAGCTGACCAACCCGAACACCTTCCTCTACAACACCGGTCCGATCACGGTGAAGCCGAACGGCCGGCTCGACGCGTCGAACTGGAACCGGCGGCAGTTCTTCACCGTCACCCGGATCGTGAACGGCACGTCGAGGGTCATCGCCACCAACCTCGCCTGCCCGCCCTGCAACGTGGGGTCGTTGTCCACACCGGGCTACGCGACGCCCGGCGCCAACGGCGGTCCGGACAAGCTGACCCAGCAGTTCATCTATGAACTGCCCACGGGCGAGACGGTCTTCGCCGGCCAGCGCGCGGAGGGCTTCTTCGTCGACCTCGGCGCGATCTTCGACCTCGGCCAGATCCGTCCGATCAGCACCGCGCACTTCGGCGGCCTGAAGAACATGCCGTCGGTGAACTCCACGGCCGCGGTGAACATCCACTCCATCGCGATCCAGATCCCGACCCGGCAGTTGACCGTGGGCGGGGTCAACCCCACCAACCCGGCCGCGCGCAACAGCGTCATCGGCGTCTACACCTCGGCCAGCCGGCAGAAGGTCAAGATGCTCGGCACGGCCGGCGTCGACACCTACAGCGGTGCGTACCAGCAGGTCTCGCGGATGGCGAACCCGCTGTTCAACGAGGTGCTCGTACCGCTCGCGAAGAAGGACTCGTGGAACTACTCGCCGCCGTCGGCTGACAAGAACTTCGCGGCCGGCGTCACCAACCCGGAGCTCGCCCAGCTGCTGCCGATCCTGTACAGCCCGGCGGGCGACGGCAAGAGCACCGCGTTCCCGAACCTCGCCGCGCTCAACGCCAAGATCACGGCCGGCAAGGCGAGCCGCGCCGAGCTCGCCGCCATCCTGCTCACCGGCATCCCGGCGGGTCTGATCCCCGGCTTCCAGAACTACACCGGGACCGTCCAGTCCGACCTGCTCCGCCTCAACGTGGCCATCCCGCCGACGCAGACGAACGCCTCGGCGTTCAGCAACCTCGGGCTGGCCGGCGGCGACGCCGCCGGGTTCCCCAACGGCCGTCGGGTCTACGACGACGTCACCACGATCGAGCTCAAGGCGGTCGCGGGTCTGCTCTACGGCCTCATCGACAAGACCTTCACCCCGGACGACGCCGTCGGCGTCGTGGACGAGGGACTGACCACGAACGCCAAGGACATCACGGCGAAGGGGAGCGTCACCTATCTGACGTCCTTCCCGTACCTCGGCACCCCGCACAGCGGTTACAAGACGCCGCCGACCACTCCCGGGGCGGGCGAATGAGCACCGGGACCCTCACCTCAGGAGCGACGACGATGACCGACACCTCCACCCGGCCGTCCCGCGGTCGCCGGCTGCTGCGCGTCGCGGCCGTCGGTGCCACCACGGTGGCGCTGCTCGCGAGCGGCATGGCCGTGGCGAGCGCCGCGACCACGACCGACGGCTTCAACCCCGACCCGACCCGGTTGCTCGACACCCGGATCAACCTCCCGGACCACCCCAAGGGTCAGGTCGAGACGTTCACCCAGGTGACGCTGCCGGACTCGGTCCCGCAGGACGGCAGTGCGCTGCTGTCGGTCACGGTCGTCAACCCGGCGACCCAGGGCTACATCAAGGTGTATCCCGACGGCACTCCGGTGCCGAGCACCTCGGACGTCAACTACATCAAGGGCCCGACCTTCGCGCAGGAGGTCATGGTCTCGCCGGGCTTCGGCGGCCGCGTCGACCTGCTGGTCGGCGGCAACAGCGCACCGATCGACATCGTGGTCGACGTCGTGGGCTCGTTCCCGAAGGCGAGCTACACCTCGCTCGCCCCGGCCCAGCGGGTCTTCGACACCCGGGCTCCGGGTGTCGGCACCACGGCGGGCCTCAAGGGGACCGGCCAGTACAGCGTGCGGCTGCCCACCGGTGAGAACGGTGTGCCGGACGACGCGCAGGCCGTCGCGGTCACGCTCACCCAGGCCGGCGCCACCGGCTCGGGCTACCTCAGTGCCCGCTCGACCTCGGTGGTCAGTGGCACCAGCACCGTGAACTACAACCGCACGACGATCGCCTCGAACCTGGTGTGGGTGAAGCCGACCACGGACGGACGGTTCATCGTGGCCGTCACGGGTGCGCCGACGAACATCATCGTCGACGTCAAGGGTTACTCGCTGAGCTCGGCCGTCATCTCCAACGACCCGAGCCGGCTCGCCGACTCGCGTAGCGGACTCGGTGGCATCTCCGGCCCGCAGTTCGGGACCGTCAACGTGGCGGTGCCGTCGACCGCGCCGGACGGCGCGAGCTTCGCCCTGCTCAACGTGACCGCCACCGGCTCGAACAACCCGGGCTGGATCGCCAGCTACAAGGCCGGTGCCGGCGCGCTGCAGACCAGCAACATCAACTTCGCCAAGGGCCAGACGATCGGCGGCTTCATCCTGGTGCCGATCGCCGACGGCAAGGCGTCGTTCTTCGTCGGGTACTCGTCGACGCAGGTCGTGGTCGACATCGAGGGTTACGTCGTCAACGCGGCACCAGCGGCACAGTGATGCACCAGGCAACGTTCCTCAGCCGCTGAGCAACGCTGCCTCCACCCGGTGACGGGCGGGGACCGCCGACCGACG
>CAXUNA010000622.1:0-2653 GCA_964252095.1 uncultured Jatrophihabitans sp.
GTCGAGGCCTGTGACGGCGACGCCCGGGCCGCGGTGCTGGTCTGCCTGGGCGGGCTGGGCCCCGGCGACGCGGTGGCGCTGGCGTCCGGGCACGCCACGTTGCGCGGGGCACTGGGTGCGCTGCAGGAATTCCCCGGCCAGGGCCATTGACGCGCCAAATGGTCTAGGCCAATATCGTCGCAACTTGTCTACACCAATCGCGGACGCACCGTCGCAGCGACGACGGTCGGCCCAACTGGAGGTCAGCGTGAAGCGCACCATCCTCGGCGTCGCCGCCCTCGGCACGACAGCACTGCTCGCGCTGAGCGCGTGCAGTTCGGGTTCGTCGTCCTCGTCCGGAGGCGACAACGCCGCCCTGTCGACCGACGGCAAGGGCAAGACCGTCACCGTCTGGCTGCAGAGCGACGCGCAGAAGGGCTGGCCCGACGTCGTCGCCCAGGCCAACCAGCGCTTCGAGGCGGCCACCGGCGCCAAGGTCCAGGTCGACTACCAGCAGTGGTCGAACTACACGACCAAGCTCGACTCCACCTTCGCCGGCAGCAGCGGCGTGCCGGACGTCGTCGAGCTCGGGAACACCCAGACCGCGTCCTACATCGCGGGTGGGGCGTTCAAGGACCTCAGCGCGGTCAAGAGCAGCTACGAGAACTCGTCGACCTGGTTGCAGGGGCTGACCGAGTCGGCGAGCTCGCCCGACGGCAAGCTCATGGCCGTCCCGTACTACGCCGGGAGCCGCGTGGTCATCTACCGCAAGGACCTCTGGGACGCCGCCGGTGTCACCTCGGTCCCGACGACCCTCGACGAGCTCTACGGCGACCTCGACAAGGTCGCCGCGGCGCACACCGGCGACCCGAACTTCTCGGCGTTCTACATGCCGGGCAAGAACTGGTACGCGGCCATGAGCTTCGTCTACGGCGCGGGCGGTTCGATCGCGAAGCAGGACGGCGGCACCTGGGCCGCGGGGCTGTCCTCGCCGGAGTCGCAGCAGGGGCTGCAGAACTGGGCCAAGATCGCCACGACGTACTCGAAGGGCGGCGCGACCAAGGACGAAGCCGACCAGGACTCGTTGATGGCGCAGGGCCACATGAGCGCGATCCTCGGCAACGGCTGGGAGGTCGGCGCGGTGACCGACGCCAAGACCGGCAACCCGGCGCTCGCCTCGAAGCTGTCGACGTTCCCGCTGCCCGGTGAGACGGCCGGCAAGCCCACGCCGTCGTTCCTCGGCGGTTCCGACCTCGCGGTGCCGGCCAAGGCCCCGAACGGTGACCTCGGCGCCACCTGGCTGAAGTACTTCACCGACTCGGCCAGCCAGAAGCTGCTGGCCAAGTACGCCATCCCGAACACGACCTCGCTGCTCGACGTGTACGAGGCGGTCGACCAGGCCAACCAGTCGACCGGTGAGGCGGCCAAGCAGACCTGGTTCGTCCCGAACACGCCGAACTGGGCGACGGTCGAGGCGAACAACACGCTGCAGAACGCCCTGGAGTCGATCGCCACCGGCAAGTCCGACCCGGCGGCCGCGGCGAAGTCCGCCGACGGCCAGATCACCTCGACGTTGAACTCCGGTTCCTGAGCACCGGGGGACCTGGAGACCGCAGCCATGACGACGATCCCGGCACCCGACCCCGCCACCGCTGTCGCCCCGCCCCGGCCCACCGGGGCGCGGCGTGGGCGGCGCGGCCGGGTGGTGCCGAGCTCCTCCGGCCGGCAGGGACGCGCGCTGCCCTACTGGCTCACCCTCCCGGGCGTCGTCGTGCTGGCCGTGGTGGCGGCCTGGCCGCTGTACAAGATCATCGCGCTGTCTCTGCAGGAGCAGCAGTCGGGGAAGTACGCCCTGTTCCACCACGGCGGCACGACCCGGTTCGTGGGTCTCGCCAACTACGCCTCGGTGCTGTCCGACGCCACGTTCTGGACGGTCGTCGCCCGCACCGCGGTGTTCACCGCGGTGAACGTCGTGCTCGGCGTCGGGATCGGGCTGGCCCTGGCCGTGCTCCTCGGCCGGGTCAGCCGGTGGGCCCGGTTGCTGCTGGTCGGGGTGCTGCTGTTCGTGTGGGCGATCCCGAGCACCGTGTCGTCGCAGGTCTTCCTCTGGATGTTCGGCAACCAGTACGGCGTGGTGAACCACATGCTGAGCTGGCTGCCCGGCGTCGACTTCGCGGGCCACGACTGGTTCGCGGATCCGAAGCAGGGCCTGGCCGTCGTCACCGCGATCGTGGTGTGGGGTGCGGTGCCGATGCTGGCGATCTCGCTGCACGCAGGGATCAGCCAGATCTCGACCGAGACCCGCGAGGCCGCGCGCTGCGACGGTGCCAACGCCTGGCAGGTGTTCCGGTTCGTGACGTTCCCGGCCCTGCGCCCGCTGCTCACGATCCTCACGACGTTGTCGGTGATCTGGGACTTCGGGGTCTTCAACCAGATCTGGTTCGTCCGCAACGGTCATCCGGAGCCGGGCTACCAGACCATCGGCACGTACATGTACAGCGTCGGTGTCGGGGCGAGTCACTACAACACCGGCGCCACGATCGGGGTGCTGATGATGCTCTGCCTGCTGGTCGCGATGGCGGTCTACCTCCGGCAGATGTTCACCGTGGGGGACGCGGCGTGACCGCCCTCGACGACCGGCCCGCGAGCGGGCTCGACGCCCGCGCGCCGGTCG
>CAXUNA010000623.1:0-2649 GCA_964252095.1 uncultured Jatrophihabitans sp.
ACCGCGATCTTCACGCGCAGGAGTATCGCCGCACGGCAGCTTCTGCGCCAAACGTGAACGCCCCCGCTCGGGACCGTCCCCCAACGGTCTCGAGCGGGGCGCAGATTGATGGTGTACCGAATGGCACACCTGGCTGGTCAGCTCAGACGGTCGAGGTCGTCGGCGGTGTTGAGCATCGCTGCGGCAATCTGTCGGCACTGCGCCGCGCTGAACCCATATCTCCCGACGTACTGCGGTACCGCCAGCACCGGGAACGTCTCGACCGTGCCGTCGCCGTGCAGGCGCTCGAACCGCTCGACCCCGACCGTGAACGGCTCGTGGCCCTCGGCGTCCTCGATGGCCGCGACACGGCGATGGGCGTGATGCTCGTACGTCGCCGACCGGGTGACGGTGTCGACGCCGGCCGGGATGACGTGGCCGCCTTCGTGCACGCACCAGGCGGGGCAGTCAGGCAGCAGCGTCTCGAGCTCGGCGGCGATCTGCCGCTCGCGGATCTCCCAGTCGGTGGTCACGCGGCACCGCCCGAGATCTCCCGCAGCTTCGTCGCGGCCCGCAAGAGCGCCGCTCCCTGCTCGGCGGCTCGGTCGGCGTCGAGCTCGGTGCTGTCGATGTAGCAGGCGACGTGCGTCGCGCCGATGACGGTCGTGCCGTCGGCCAGCCGCTTTTCTTCCTGCACGACCGAGACCATGTCGCCAATCTCGACCTCGTGGAACCGAAGGTGGTAGGTCCCGTCGGTCGCGGTTGAGTCGTACACGTGTCCCGCCGGCTGCTCGCACCACGCCGGGCAGGGACCCGGCACGGGCAGGGCCCGGAACTCTCGTTCCTCTTCGGCGACCAGCTCGGCGACGTTCGGCATCCCCGAGAAACGAACGCGCAGGAAGTCGAGACGGTCGATCTCGAACGGGGTCAGGTCACGCTGGATGGTGGTCATGCGACACGCTCCGCGTACAGCGCCTGCGCGGCCTCGGCGCAAGCGAGCGCGTGATCGAGCCGACCGTCCCAGGAGGCGCCGGCGCACGCCGCCTCCCCGAAGTGGACTGCCTGCGCCGCTGCGGCGCAGGTGGGCTGGCCGGCCGCCAACTCCTCGGCGAACCTGGGCCGGACTTCGCGGTCAGGTTCGGTGGTGGTCTGGACGTGGACCATTACGGGTGCCTCCTCAGGCGGGTGCCTTTGTTGATGTGTCTCAGCATTACTTGCGCTGCCGGGCATGTGCACCCTGCACGCGAACTCCGCGCGCGAGGCGCTGGTCAAGATGTGCACCCTGCCGTTGCTGGCCGGGGAGAACGTCTCGGCGGCGTTCGTCGTGCCCACCGTGGCGGCGTCGGTCGACCTCGTGGTGCACGTCGGGTTGGACCGGCACGGCCGCCGCCGGGTGCGGGAGGTCGTCGGGGTGACCGGGCGGGTGGAGCGCGACGTCATCGAGACCACCGAGCTGTTCGGTCTCACCGGAGATCGCCTCGTGCGGCGCGACGGGTTCCCGCCGCACGTCGAGCGGTACGCCGATGCCGGCATCGACCTGCCCGCCCTGTTGGGCATCAGCTGATGGGCGCGCTCTGCGGGCTCCTGCTCGGGCTCGGTCTGCTGCTGATCTGGCGCAGCGGCCCGCGGGCGCCGCAGCGGACGAGGCCGGGACCGGGCTGGAACCGACGCCGGCGGGAGCGGTTGCGGCAGGCGGGCGTCACGGCGATCAGTCCGGCGCAGTTCCTCGTGCTCCAGGTCCTCGCGGGCGTCGTGGCCGGGCTGGTCGTCCTCGCCGTCACGCAGGCGGTGACCGTTGCGCTGTGCTTCGCAGTCTTCGGTGCGGCCGCGCCGGAGGTGGCGGTGCGGCGGTTGCGTTGCGTCGTCAGGTCGCGTTGCGCGAGCTCTGGCCGGAGGCGGTCGACAACCTCGCGAGCGCCGTGCGGGCGGGCATGTCGTTGCCGGAAGGGCTGACCGCGCTGGGGATCCGCGGGCCCGAGCCGCTGCGGCCGGCGTTCGCGCGGTTCGGGGCGGCGTACCGGGTCTCGGGCCGGTTCTCCGCCTGCCTCGACGCGCTCGAGGACGATCTCGCCGACCCGGTGGGCGACCGCGTGTGCGAGACGCTGCGGGTGGCCCGCGACGTCGGCGGCACCGACCTCGGATCGGTGCTGCGCACGCTGTCCGACCTGCTGCGCGACGACGCCCGCACCCGCTCCGAACTCGAGACCCGGCAGGGTTGGACGGTGAACGCCGCGCGGCTCGCCGTCGCCGCGCCGTGGATCGTGCTGCTCCTGCTCGGCACCCAGACCGACACCCTCGCGGCGTACGACTCGGCCGGTGGCACGTTGCTGCTCGCCGTCGGCGCCGCGGTGTGCCTGCTCGCGTACCGGGTGATGCTGCGGATCGGGCGGCTGCCCGAGGACCGGCGGGTGCTGCGGTGACCGCGGTGTTGCTCGGTGGCGGGCTCGGACTCCTGTTCGCCGTGGGGTTGCTGGTCACCGTGCGGGCCGCGCCCCCGTCGCGTCCGATCCGACTCGTCGACCGGGTGGCGCCCTACCTCGGTGACGCGCCGCAGCCGTCGCGCCTGCTGGGTGGCCCGTCGACCACGACGTCGTGGCGCGCGCTCGGCGGCCCGGTGCTGGCCGAGCTCACCCGCGCGCTGGACCGGGTCGTCGGCGGGCGGGCGGCCGG
>CAXUNA010000624.1:0-2641 GCA_964252095.1 uncultured Jatrophihabitans sp.
GAACACCGATCCGGTGAGCTCGAGCCGGGCGTCGACGCCGGCGGCGCGCAGCTCGGCGAGCGCGCCGACCGCGACGTCGACCCCCTTCCGGGCCGAGATCCGCCCGACGTAGACCAGCCGGGCCGGGCGGTGCAGCGTCGCGGGATCCACGGCGCCGGGCGGTCCCGGCACCGCGTTGAGCACGACGACCGACCGGGCCGACAGCCGCGGCCAGGCCGCGGTGAGCACGCCGAGGCTGAACCGGCTGTTCACGACCACGCGGTGCGCGAGCAGCAGCGGGGCGAGCAGCACCCGCTGCACGAGCCGCGGCACCGCCGTCTCCGCCTCGTGGACGTGGACGACCAGCCGACCGCGCCGGAGCACGCGGGTCAACACCGACCACAGCGGCACGGTGACGGTGTTGACCACGACGACGTCCGGCGCGAACGACCGCAGCAACCGCACCGCGCCGGGCAGGCCCGCGAGCGTGGCCACCAGCAACCGCACCAGCCCGAGCGGGGTGAGGAACTCCTTGCGGAGCACCGGCACCGGCAGCTGCCGGACCGTGGCGCCGTCGGACTCCAGCAGGTCGAGCAGGGGGCCGGGCGCGGGACTGGTCACGAGCACCTCGTGACCCGCCTCGACGAAGGCGACGACCGTCTCGCGTGCCACCCGGTCCGAACCGTAGAGCTCCGCCGCGGGGAGGGCGACGAGAACGCGCACCGTCAGGTGACGGTCACGGTGACGAAGTCGGACTTCGCCACGTTGCCGGAGGAGTCGGTGGCGCTGATCCGGTAACGGTACGACGTCCCGACCTTGAGGCCGGGGTCGTCGAGCTTGGTCGTCTTGAGCGACCACTCGCTGGACTTGAACGTCGAGGACCACACGGTCGTGGACGGCGTGCCCGAGCCGGTGTCGCGGGTGATGACGTACTTCAGGCTGAGGTCGTCGGCGTCGTAGTTGGCCGGGAACGACAGCGAGACCGTGTGGGACCCCGCCGCCTTCGCCGTGAACGTCCAGGCCGTTCCCGTGACGTGCGGCCCGATGCTGTCGGGCGAGATCGGGGTCTTGGCGAACCGCACCAGGCCCTGCTGGGCGACGCCGTTCACGGTCGGGAACTCCCCGCCGATGACGACGTAGTCGCTGTTGCCGGTGATGGTCCAGCCGGCCTGGTCGGCGCCGGAGACCGAGCCCGCGGTGAGGGTCGGGAACCACTGGAGCAGCGACGGCGCCTTCTGGCCCGCGAAGTTCCCGTACCCGTTCACGGTGTTCTTCTGCACGGTCCCCTCGGCCACCGCGGTGAACGCGATGGCCCGGTGGGCGTTGTACGAGTTCTGGACCTGCGGGAAGCCGCCGATCGTCGAGCAGTCGTGCGCGTGGCCGACCGTGTAGACGGTGGTGCCGGACGACCACACCCCGTAGGTGTCGCCGTGGCAGTCCTCGATCCAGCGGACCTGCCCGGTGGTGGGGTTGGCCGCGAACGTGCCCTCGAAGTTGCCCGTCCCGCTGAAGTTGTAGGCGGTCCCGAAGACCGCGCTGCCGTCGGTGGTCAGCGACAGGAAGGCCGCCCGGGGCCCGTAGTCCTGCACCACCTGGTTCGCCGCGAAGGCCATGGTCGCGCCGTTGCTGACCCGCACCGATCCGAGGCCGAGCGCGGCGGTGCCGTTCAGCTTCGAGAAGGCGCCCGCGACGATGACGTTGCCCTTGTTGGGCGCGAGCACCATGGCCTGCACCGTGGCGTCGGCGACGGGCGCCCACTTCGTCAGCGCGCCGGTGTCCTTGGCGGCCGCGGCGAGGTTGCTGCGGGCGACGCCGCTGACGCTGCTGAACTTGCCGCCGAAGAACACGGTCTTGTCGGTCGCGGTGATCGCGTCGACCAGGTACTCCGGAGCCGGCCGGAACGACGTGACGATGGCGTTGGTGGCGGTGTTGAACGAGGCGATGCGGTAGTGGGTGACGCCGTCGATGTGGGTGAACAGGCCGCCGACGTACAGCCGGGTCCCGTCGGGTGAGACGGCGAGCGCGCGGACCGTGTTGTCGACGTCCGGCGCGAACGAGTCGATGAGCTTGCCCGTGGACAGCGAGTACGCGAGCAGGTTGTTCCGGGTCACCTCACCCGCGCCGCCGACGGCGACGCCGGCGGGGCGCGCCGTCTTGAACGTGCCGCCGACGTAGACGGTGTCACCGACGATGACCTGCGCGTACGCGATGCCGTCGATCTGGGCGGTGGGCAGCGCCGCGGCCCGGACCGCGTTCGTCGCGTTCGCGGTGGCCACCGGCGGAGCGGTGGCGGGTAGCGCACCGGCCGGGCCGGCCCCGGCCGTCAGCCCACCGCCGCCGAGGGCGGCGCCGGCGCGCGCGGTGACGGGGCGCCGGATCGCCAACATGCGGGGTCCAGTGCGTCTCCGGCGATCGTGCCGGTGAACACGATGACGGGTGCGGTGGTCGTGTAGCTGACGGAGATGCTGACGTCGCGCCGGTCGTCGGTCGCCAGCGTGAAGACGTAGACCGCACTTGCCGTGGCGCCGGCCGCGAGCGAGCCGGCGAAGGGCTGGGCGGGCGCGGTGCTCAACTGGCCCGCCGAGACACCGGAGGCGTCGACGAGGTCGACCACGATCTGGTCGAGGTTCTGCGCGCGGTTCCCGGCGACGATCGTCACCGG
>CAXUNA010000625.1:0-2640 GCA_964252095.1 uncultured Jatrophihabitans sp.
CTGCTCACCTGGCGCGGCACGGCGAAGGGCGTGCGCGACGCCGTGCACGTGCTCGTCGGCGTCGTCCCGGAGCTCGCGGAGTCGGGCGGCAGCGGGTGGTCCGCCACCCCGGGAGCGGCGATGCCGGGCTCGTCCGGTGCCCTGCTGACCGTGCGGGTGACGGTGCCGGACGTCGACGCCGTGGACCGCCGCCGCCTCGACGACTGCGTCGCGGCGACCAAGCCCGCGCACGTGCGGCACCGGGTCGAGATCCGGGAGTCGCCGTGAGCGACCCGGTCGTCACCCTCACCCCCGACCAGGTCTCCGTTCCCGTGAACGGACAGGTCGGCGTGGTGGTCACCGTGCGCAACGTCAGTTCCATCGTCGAGGGCTACCGCCTGGAGCTGTTGGCGCAGGAGCCGAGCGGCGGCCCCGCCGCGTGGGGTGAGGTCCAGCCGCCCGAGGTGCGGGTCTACCCGAACGAGCAGGCGACGGCGATGGTCACGTTCGCCCCACCCGCCGGTGCGGCCGCCCCGAGCGGCCGGTTCGCGTTCGGTGTCCGGGTGCGCTCGGTGGTCGATCCCGACGCGTCGAGCGTGGTCGAGGGTGACGTCGAGATCGGGCAGGTCCTCGGCCTGCAGGCGAAACTCGTCCCGGTGACGTCGACCGGGCGCTGGCGCGGCCGCCACGTCGTCCGGTTCACCAACTGGGGCAACACCTCGACCCGGTTGCACGTCACCGTCACCGATCCCGACGACAGGTTGGGTTTCCTGCCCGCCGAGAGCGAGGTGGACCTCCCGCTCGGTGCCTCGGCGGACCTGAAGGTCAAAGTGCGGCCGCGTAAGCCTTTCCTGCGCGGGACCCCGGTGCGGCTGCCGTTCCAGATCGTCGGTGAACCCGTCGGGCCACCCGCGCCGGCTGGCGTCCCCCGCCCGGTGCTCCCGGGTGATCCGAGCCGGCCGGTCGTCGACGGCGCGATGACACAGAAGCCGATCCTCACCAAGCTGACCGTCGCGGTGGTGGTGTTGGCGCTCGCCGGCGCGGCGGGACTCGGTGCCTACGTGTGGAAGAAACCCCACCCGTTGCGGACGTTCGAGACCGAGGGGCCGCCGGCCACGCCGGAGAACCCCGTTGCGACCGCCCTTCCCGACGGCGGGATCCAGTTCACCTGGTCGGCCGTCGACCAGGTCGAGAAGTACAAGGTCGTCGTGACCCAGGGCGGCAAGGGGATCCTGGTCACGGACGTGCCGGCCGAGCAGCAGGCGTTCACCGCACCCGGGCTCAGCCCGAAGACGCTGTACTGCTTCACGGTGAGCTCGGTGCGCGGTCAGCTGCCGCCCAGCCCGGCGTCGAAACCGGCGTGCAAGTCCACCGTCGCACCGGTGGCACCGAGCGGATCGCCCACCGCGTCCACGTCGGGGGGAACGTCGTCGTCACCCGCCGGGCCCTCGTCGGCGGTTTCCGGAGCCTCCGGCGGCGCAGCCGGCCCCGTCGTGGTCGCACCGAGCGGCAGCGGCGCTGCGAGCGGCACGACGGCACCCGGCCCGTCGCCGGTCCCGACCCCGAACGCGAGCCAGGTCGAGCAGCGTCCGCGGGGACTCAGTTACCCGAACGGCGCGTACGCCGTGGAGGTCTGGATCTCACCCGGTGCCGAGACCGACGCCACGGCGCACGCGACGGCCCAGCAGCAGCAGGCCCTCCTGCTGCAGAAGGGCGGTTCGACGTTCTACCTCATCCACACCAGCTGGTACCCCCAGCTGACGTTCGCCGGGTCCCCGGTGAAGCCGGCGTGGATGGTCGTCTCGCCTCCGCTCGCGACGTTCGATGCCGCCTTCCACTGGTGCGACGCCCTGGGAATCGCCCGGAAGTGCTACACGATCGTGCCCGGCGACTGAGCGACCTCAGGACGGCCGGGTCAGCAGGTCGATCTCCGTGATCGCCACCGACTGGGTCGGTGGCGACGCGGTCGGGGCGAACGCGCCCACGACGCTGACGCGGACGGCGTTCGTGGTCACGGGTTCCGCCAGGGCGACCACCTGCGCGTCGGCGGAGTCGATGAGCGGGACCCGTTGGCAGGTACCCCCGGAGAACCGCAGTTCGAGGACGCGTGGGGTCCACTGCGTCGCGCGGAGCGCGCTCGTCGCCGGGAGCCCGACCCGTACCCGGATGCTGCGCACCGTCACCTCGCCCGGTGCGGTGAGCACGAGCGAGCCGTCGGTGCCGCCGGTCGGCGACACCGGACAGCTGCCGCCGGCGGCCGCCCCGCCGCTCGGGTCGCTCCAGCCGGCCGCCCACGCCGTGTCGATCCGGCCGTCGACCGCGAACGACGCCTCGAACGCGCTGTCGGCACTGCTCGCCGGGTCGACGGTGGCGCTCACGCCCTGGACCTCGACGAGGGTGTTGCGGAGGTCGTCGATCCGGTGCCGGGCCCAGCCGAGCGGGTCGCGGCCGACGAACCGCAGCAACCCGAGCGCGGCGATGAGCGCGACGAGCAGGCACAGGCCACGGAAGATGCGGGCGCGCCAGGACAGACTCTGGCGGAACGCGGCACGGGCCGCGCGTTCCGCGGTGGGGCGGCGATGGAACCAGCGTCGCCACCAGGGTGACCGTCGTGCGGCACGACGGACACGTGATGTCGCTGCTCGCCGCGCTCGCGGCCAC
>CAXUNA010000626.1:0-2631 GCA_964252095.1 uncultured Jatrophihabitans sp.
GTGCACGCCCGCGGCCCGCGCCGCCGCGACCCGCTCGTCCAGCTCCGCCCGCGAGGCGACGACCGCCGACTGCGGCGAGGCCCACGAGCCCACCACGGAATCCGGCGGCCGGGTCGCGACGTAGGCCTCGGTCTCCTCACGCGGGACCCGGCTGACCGGACCGGCGAACCGGACCTGCCGCTCCACGGCGAGCCACGAGAACACCCCGGCGGCGTAGGGGTTCTCGTCCAGGTCGTGACCCTTGGCCGACGTGTAGTTGGTGAAGAACGTCAGCCCGGCGCGGTCGAATCCCCGCAGCAGCACCGTGCGCACCGACGGCCGGCCGTCGGCGCCGGCGGTGGCGAGTTGGAGGGCGTTGGCCTCGACGGTGGCGGGCTCGGCGGCCGCCGCCGCGAACCAGCCGTCGAACTGGTCCCACCAGGTGCCCGCGAGGTCCGCCTCGACGAGCTCACCTCGTTCGTACGAACGGCGCATCGAAACCGGATCCGGGTGACCGGAGGGCGGCGGCGGGGTGACGGTCACGGGGAGCCATCATCCCACCGGGGTGTGACGACATCCCCCTGCCCGTTCGGTCGGACGTCCGAGCATGATGGGGTACGACGCACCACGCCGAGCGACCTACACCCACTCTCGGCTGTCGCCGAGGCAGCCGCCGGAACGGAGCGCAACCAGGATGGCGAACACCGACTACAGCCCGGGTCTGGAAGGCGTCATCGCCTTCGAGACCGAGATCGCCGAACCGGACAAGGACGGCGGCGCGCTGCGCTACCGCGGCGTCGACATCGAGGACCTGGTCGGGTCCGTGACGTTCGGCAACGTCTGGGCCCTGCTCGTCGACGGCAAGTTCGGCCCCGGCCTGCCGCCGGCGGAGCCGTTCCCGATCCCGGTGCACACCGGTGACGTCCGGGTCGACGTCCAGGCCGCGCTCGCCATGCTGTCGCCGATCTGGGGCTACCGCCCACTGCTCGACATCTCCGACGACGAGGCCCGCGACCAGGCCGCCCGCGCGTCGGTCATGGCGCTGTCCTACGTCGCCCAGTCGGCCCGTGGCCTGTCCACCCCGGCCGTCCCGCAGTCGACCATCGACCAGAGCAAGACCATCGTCGAGCGCTTCATGGTCCGCTGGCAGGGCGAGCCGGACCCCAAGCACGTCCAAGCCGTCGACGCCTACTTCGTCTCCGCCGCCGAGCACGGCATGAACGCCTCCACCTTCACCGCCCGCGTCATCGCCTCCACCGGTGCCGACGTCGCCGCGGCGATCTCCGGCGCGGTCGGCGCGATGAGCGGCCCGCTGCACGGTGGTGCCCCGGCCCGCGTCCTGCCGATGATCGAGGCCGTCGAGAAGACCGGCGACGCCCGCAAGGTCGTCACCGACATCCTCGACCGGCACGACCGGCTCATGGGGTTCGGCCACCGCGTCTACCGCGCCGAGGACCCCCGCGCCCGCGTGCTGCGCCGCACCTGCAAGGAGCTCGACGCGCCCCGCTTCGAGGCGGCGAACGCCCTCGAGCAGGCCGCCCTCGCCGAGCTGCGCGAACGCCGGCCGGACCGCCCGATCGAGACCAACGTCGAGTTCTGGGCCGCGGTCATCCTCGACTTCGCCGAGGTGCCGCCGCACATGATGCCGGCGATGTTCACCTGTGCCCGCACGGGTGGCTGGGCCGCGCACATCCTCGAGCAGAAGAAGACCGGCCGGCTGGTCCGCCCGTCCGCCAAGTACATCGGCCCCGACCCGCGCAAGCCCTCCGAGGTCGAGGGCTGGGAGGACATCGCCCACCAGTGAGCGACGGTCTGATCGGCGTCACCGGCGCGACCGGGTACCTCGGCGGCGGTGTGGCGCGGGGGGGGCGGGCCCCCCCGGGGCCCCCCCCGCCGGGGGGGGGCCCACGGCCCGACACCGCGGCCTTCCACGCCCGGGCCGGCGGCGGCCACACCCTGGTCGAACTCACCGACGCCGGCCGCCGGCTGCTGGGCGAACACCTCCCGGCCGCGCCCGGGGACCACCTGGCGGTCGAGGTCTGGTTCAGCGTCTCCTCCCGAGCGGAGCCCGAGGTGCTCGTCCACGTCGGGGAGACCGAGGTCGGCGGCCTCGACGCCGCCGCGACCGCGCGGTACCTCCCCGACATCACCGCGGCGGCCCGCGTCCACGACGAGCAGGTCCACACCTCCGGCACCGCGTTCCGGACGGGCGACGCCACGGTCCGACTGCAGGTGCGGCTACCGCCCGCCTGACGTCGTCGGGGATCCGCCGGACCGTCGGGACCGGGTGACCGGCGGCACGCCCGACGACGGCGGGGCGCGGATAGCCTGGAGCGGGCAACGGCGCTCCGTCGCCGTGTCGCTCGGATCGCCGGGCCTCGAGCCCGAGGGGTACCGCATGGACGTCGGCCCGCACCTGACCTTCCTGCACGGGCAGCCCGGATCCGGTTCGGACTGGGACAGCGTCGTCGAGCGGTTGCCCGCCGACTTCGCGACGTTCGCGCCCGACCGCCCGGGCTACGGCGACAACCCGACGCCTCCCGGGGACTTCGACCACAACGCCCGCAACGTCCTGTCCTCGCTCGACGCCGCCGGGGTGGAGCGGACCGTCGTCGTCGCCCACTCCCTCGGCGGCGGGGTCGGACTCGCGCT
>CAXUNA010000627.1:0-726 GCA_964252095.1 uncultured Jatrophihabitans sp.
GGTGGGGCGCTGGCGACGGCTCCGGGCCGGCCTGTCCGTCCGCTCGTTCCTGCCCCGACGCCCCGCGGCGTCCTGACCGCTCGTCAGCCGAGCGCCCGCACGCCCGCGAGGAGTCGGTCGACGTCGTCCGCCGAGGTGTACGGCGCGAGCCCGGCACGGACGGCGCCGGCGTCGCCGAGGCCGAGGTGACGCGACGCCTCGAGCGCGTAGAAACTGCCGGCCGGCGTGTTGACGCCGCGCGCGGCGAGAGCGGCGTGGACGTCGGCACCGGACACGCCCGCCACCGTGAACAGCACGGTGGGGGAGCGGCGGACCGGTGCACCGTGCAACGTCACGTGCGTCATCGCGGCGAGCCCCCCGACCAGCCGTGCGAACAGGGATTCCTCGTGTGCCTCGAGGGATTGCATCGAGGTCAGCAGCCGTTCCCGCCGCGTCCCGCTCGCCCGCGGGTCGAGATCGGCCAGCGTCTCGACGGCGGCCGTCGTGCCCGCCAGCAGTTCGTACGGGAGGGTGCCGAGCTCGAACCGCTCGGGCACGGCGTCGGTCGAGGGCAGCAACTTGTCCGGGTGCAGCGTCTCCAGCAGCGAGGGCGCCGCCGCGAGCACGCCGCAGTGCGGGCCGAGCCACTTGTACGGCGAGCAGGCGAAGACGTCGGCGCCGAGCGCCACGACGTCGACCGGCGCGTGCGGGGTGAGGTGGACGCCGTCGACGAAGACCAGCGCGCCC
>CAXUNA010000627.1:736-2629 GCA_964252095.1 uncultured Jatrophihabitans sp.
CCGTCAGCTGCTGTCCCGCCCGGATCGCGGCCGCGATCGCGGCGACGTCCGGCCGGGTGCCCAGCAGGTTCGACGAGCCGGTGACGGCGACGAGCTTCGTGCGCGGCCCGAGCAGATCCGTCACGGCCTCGACCGGCAGCTCCCCGCTGGCCGGGTCGAACGCCGCCCGGCGGACGGTGACGCCCACCCGCTCCGCCGCCTGGACCCAGGGCCGGATGTTGGCGTCGTGGTCCAGCCGGGTGACCACGACCTCGTCACCGGCGGCCCAGCCGGCAGCGAGCGTGCGGGCGAGGTCGTAGGTCAGCTGGGTCATCGAGCGACCGAAGACCACCCCACCCGGGTCGGCGCCGAGCAGGTCGGCCACCGCCGACCGGGCACCGGTCACGATGTCGTCGGCGAGCCGCTCGGCGGCCGTGGTGCGCCCGCGGTTGGCGATCCCCGCCACCAGGGTCCCGGCGACGGCCGCGGCCACCTGCTCCGGTGTCTGCGACCCCCCGGGACCGTCGAAGTAGGCGGTGCCGCCGGCGAGGGCGGGGAACCAGGAGCGGACGCGGTCGACGTCGTAGGTCACGTCGCCATCCTCGCGCGACCGCGGGATTGGCGGCACCACCGCCCGTTCGCGTACCGTGGGTGGCGATCCAACCGAAGACCGCTGGTCGTCGCGTGTCCGCACGCGGCCGAAGGCCCCTGATCGATCGGGGCGTCCCGCGCAGGATGGGGAGTTCGACGTCGCGGTGGCCGGGTTCGGTCCAGGTCCCACCACGACCTCAACGCCTCGGGCCTGCGCCCGGGGCGTTCCGTGTCTCCAGAGGCGTTCGGTCGAGTACGGAACACCGACCTCCGGCCCGAGACACGAGAGAGGAGGTCGCATGCCCAACGCCGAGAAGACCGCCGCCGTCGCGGAGATCACCGAGGCTTTCAAGTCGTCGTCGGCTGCCGTGGTCACCGAGTACCGCGGACTGACGGTCAAGCAGATGTCGGAGCTGCGACGGGCCCTGGGTCGCGACACGACCTACACCGTCGTCAAGAACACGCTCACCAAGCGGGCCGCGACCGAGGCCGGCGTGGAGATCGACGAGTCACTGCTCGTCGGCCCCACCGCCATCGCCTTCATCACCGGTGACCCGGTGGACGCCGCCAAGGGTCTGCGTGACTTCGCCAAGGCCAACCCCGTCCTGATCGTCAAGGGCGGTGTCATGGAGGGCAAGACGCTCTCCGCGGCCGAGGTGGGCAAGATCGCCGACCTGGAGTCGCGCGAGGTGCTGCTCGCCAAGCTCGCCGGGGCGCTCATCGCGCTGCCGACGCGCGCGGCCGGGCTGTTCCAGGCCCCGTTGTCGCAGATGGCGCGGCTCGCCGCGGCCCTGCAGGACAAGTTGCCGGCCGAGGCGGCCGGTTCCGCGGACACCGACGGGGGCGACCTCACGGCCGCGGCCGCCGCGGTCCCGGAGAGCGACGACCCGACGACCGACACCGAGGCCGCCAAGGCCGACGTGCCGACCGCGGGTGAGCAGGACACCCCCGAGCTCGGCGACCCGAACACCATCGACGGCGGCGCCGTCGAGGTCGACGGCGGCGAGATCTCGTAGCACCGGTCGGGTGCGCCCGACAGCACGACCGTGACGCCTGACGGGGTCGCACCACCCGATCGGTTCAGAAACCACCCGGGCCCTGCCGGGAACGAAAGGACGCCCACCATGGCGAAGCTGAGCACCAGCGACCTGCTCGACGCGTTCAAGGACATGACGCTGCTCGAGCTCTCCGAGTTCGTGAAGCAGTTCGAGGAGACCTTCGACGTCACCGCCGCCGCGCCCGTCGCGGTCGCGGCCGCCGGTGGCGGCCCCCCCGCCCCCCCCGAGGAAGCTGCCCCGCAGGCCGAGTTAGCCGTCATCCACG
>CAXUNA010000628.1:0-2625 GCA_964252095.1 uncultured Jatrophihabitans sp.
GGCGGGGCCGCGCTCGCCGCGTGGCTGGTGACGAACCTGCCGATCGCCGCGGCGTGGTTCCCCGGCTGGTCGGAGTTCTACACGTTCAGCATCGACCGCACCGCCGAGGCGTCGACGTTCTGGTACATGGGCAACTTCCTCGGCACGGTCGGCTTCGGCGACGGGGTCGCGCCGCCGTACGTCCCGCCGGGGTGGGCCGTCGCGCTGCTGTTCCTCGTGGCGTTGGCCGCGGTCGGCTACGTGACGGCGGCCGCGCCGTACCGCCCGCGGCTCGCCCAGGTCGCGTTCCTCGTGGTGACGGCGTTCCTGCTCACGACCAAGGTGTGGAGCCCGCAGTACTCGCTCTGGCTGGTCCCGTTGGTCGCGCTCGCCCGGCCGCGGTGGCGGCTCGCGCTGGTGTGGCAGTTCGCGGAGATCGCGGTCTGGATGGCGACACTGCTGTGGCTGCTCGGCTTCGGCACGCCGGCACGCGGGCTGTCCTACGGCTGGCTGATGCTCATCCTCATCGTCCGCGACCTGTTGCTGCTCGCGATCGTGGCGGGCGTCGTCCGGGACATGTGGCGACCGGAGCGTGACGTCGTCCGGGCTGCGTTCGGCAACGAGGACGGCGGGCTCGACGACCCGGGCGGCGGCACCTTCGACGGCGCGCCCGACCGCCGTCGGTTGCCCGGCTGGCGGGAGATGTTCCCGGGCGGTCCGCTGCCGGACGACGACGAGCTCGAACCGGTCGCGGTCGTCGAGCGCTGAGGCCCGCCGCCGGTGGGCCGAGCCGGGCCGCGGGCGGTCAGAGCCGGGCGGTCAGTGTGACTCGCGCAGGTACGCGATGTCGCGTTCCTGACCCTCGGCCGGGGTCTCGACCACCACGTCGGTGCCGCCGGGCACCACGGCGTCGACGACGGCCGCGATCTGGGTGGGGTCGATCTGCCCGTTGCCGAACGTCGCGTGCCGGTCGGCGCCGGAGTCGAACGCGTCGCGGCTGTCGTTCGCGTGGACCAGGTCGATCCGGCCGGTGATGGCGAGCACCCGCTCGACGATGCCCGCGAGGTCCTCGCCGCCCGCCCAGGCGTGACAGGTGTCGAGGACGAAGCCCGGGCCGAACTCCCCGACCGCGTCCCACAACCGCGCGAGCCGGTCGAAGCGCCGGGCCATCGCGTTGTCGCCGCCGGCGGTGTTCTCGATGAGGACCGGCAGCGGGAAGCCCCCGGTCTCGGCCGCGCGGGCGAACGTCTTGCGCCAGTTGTCGAACCCGACCTGCGGGTCGTCGCCCTTGCCGACGTGCCCGCCGTGGACGATGAGCCCCTTCGCCCCGATGCCCGCGGCGGCCTCCGCGTGCTGCGACAGGATCTTCCGGCTCGGGATCCGGATCTTGTTGTTCGTGGTCGCGACGTTGACCAGGTACGGCGCGTGCACGTAGACGGTGAGCCCGGACGCCAGGATCGCCTCGGCGTGCGGGTGGGGTTCCGGCTTCTTCCAGCCCTGCGGGTCGGAGAGGAAGAACTGCACGGCCTCGGCGCCGACCTCCTCGGCCCAGGCGACGGGGTTCTCCGCGTGCACGTGCGCGCCGATGACGCCGGTCTTCCGGCCGGTCGCCGCCGGGGTGGACGAGGTGCTGGTGCTCACCGGGTCGAGGTTAGGACGTGCGTCCGACGACGCGGCCCGCTTCCGCAGGTGACCCGAACGCGACGCGCGGCCCGCGGGCGGGGCCGCCGTCGCTCGGTGTCCGAATTGTCGGGCTGATTGGTACTCTCGGTATCTGGAAGTGGGTCGCGTCGTTGTCCTGGGTACGACACGTCCACCACGAGCGAGGCCACCCGCAGGCGATCAGGGCAAGGGAGCCATGGCAGCGAAGCACCGGCAGGACACCAGCAGCAACGGGCGCACCCAGCGCCGACGTTGGCGCGTGCCCGCCCTGCTGCTCACCTCGGCCCTGGTGGGGTCTTCCTTGACCTTCGGATTGAACGCAACGCAAGCCGACGCAGCCACAACAGTTCACGTGCAGCTGGGGGGAACGGGCCCGTTGAGTAGCGCGTGCCAAAAGATCACAGGTGCGGTGTACGCCTTGCCCGGCTCAGTTGTCTCCGTTGTCACCGACACCACCGGCCTCAAGCTCCCGACCGTCAAGAACCTGCTCGGCACGCTGAACATCGCAGACACGAAGACCGTCGTGAAGAACGCACAGAACAAGATCGTCGGAACGGCGACAGAGAAGAAGCCGTTCAGTCTTCCTGCTGGCTCTGCAGGCACGACGAAGTACACCTACACGAACATGCTCGACGTCAAGGTTGGACTTCCGCCACTTACCCGAACCCAGACCTTGAGTCTGCCGTTGCTTCCTATACCGGGGGTCACGGATGCGAAGGCAACACAGCAGTTGTCGCTGATCGTCAAGCCGGACATCAACGGCTGCGGCGTCAAGATCGACGCGAGCGTCCCTGTAACCCTCCCGATCCCGTCGGTATCAGTGAGCATCCCCGGAGTCGGCGGCGTCGCTGTTGGCTCGAACGGTGGCAGCGGCTCGACCGGCGGCTCGGGCACCCCGACCACCGGCGCCGCCACACCGGGCACGGCCGCGAAGCCCGGTACGAGGACGTCGACCACCACGACGAACCCTTACGGCTACACCGC
>CAXUNA010000629.1:0-2622 GCA_964252095.1 uncultured Jatrophihabitans sp.
CGCGAGAGGAACCGCCGGGTCCGGGGGTGGGTGGGGTCGTGCAGCACCTGCTCGGGCGGACCCTGCTCCAGCACCCGGCCGCCGTCGAGGAACATCACCCGGTGGGCGGCGGCGCGGGCGAACGCCATCTCGTGCGTGGCCATGACGATCGTGCGACCCTCGCCCGCGAGATCCCGCACCAACGCGAGCACCTCGCCGACCAGTTCGGGGTCGAGGGCGCTGGTGATCTCGTCGAGCAGGAGCAGCCGCGGTTCGGTGACGACCGCCCGCGCGATCGCCGCCCGCTGCTGCTGACCACCGGACAGCCGGTCGGGGAAGTCGCGTGCCTTGTCGGCCAGACCGACGCGGGTCAGCAGCGCCATCCCGCGGTCATCGGCCTCGGCGCGGTCGACACCGTGGACGCGGCGCAGCGCGAGGGTGACGTTCGCGAGCACGTTCATGTGCGGGAACAGGTTGTAGGCCTGGAACACGACCCCGATCTGCTTGCGGACCGCATCGGCGTCGACCCGCGGGTCCGTGATGTCCTGGCCGTCGAGCACGATCACGCCGTCGTCGACCTGCTCGAGCAGGTTGAGGCACCGCAGCAACGTCGACTTCCCGGAGCCGGAAGCCCCGATCAGCACGACGATCTCGTGCTCGGCCACGTCGAGGTCGAGGTGGTCGAGCACCGTCCGGTCACCGAACCGCTTGACGACGTTCGTTGCAGACAACAACGGTGTGCCGGTGTCGGGCGGGCGGCTCACAGCACGGCCCCCGCGTTCTGCCGCCGGGCCTGCCGGATCGCCACCCAGTCGGCGAACCGGCCGGACGGGATGGCGAGCAGCAGGAAGAACCCGCCGGCCACGAGGTACGGGGTGAAGTCGGCGTACTCGGCGGACAGGATCTGCGCCTGCCGCACGGCGTCCACCGCGCCGAGGATCGAGATCAGCCCGACGTCCTTCTGCAGCGCGACGAAGTCGTTCAGCAGCGCGGGCAGCACGCGTCGGAACGCCTGCGGCAGGACGACCACCCGCATGGTCTGCGCGTACGTCAGCCCGAGCGAACGCGCGGCCGAGCGTTGCGACGGGTGCACCGACTCGATGCCGGCCCGCAGCACCTCGGCGACGTACGCGCTGTAGACGACCACGATCGCGATCGTCCCGAGGATCACGGGGTTGTTCGGTGTTCCGGACAACCGCAGCCCCGGCAGCCCGAACCCGATGATGTACAGCATGATGATCAACGGGATGCCGCGGAACACGTCGACGTAGACCGTCGCGAGAGCACGCACCGGGAAGAACACCGCACCCCGCACGCTGCGCAGCAGCGCGATGACCAGGGCCAACGCGAGCACCAACACCGCCGCGACCACCAGCACGCGGATGTTGAGCCACAGCCCGGACAGGATCGGCCGCCACGACTGCGCGGCCACGTGACCGTCGAGGAACGAGCTGCGGACCCGGTCCCAGCCCGGCGAGCTGACGATCGCGAACCCGGCCACGACGAGGAACACCACCGTGCTCGTGCCGGCGATGGCGAACGACCGGACGGTCCTCGACCGGCGGTACGCCTTCCGGCCGAGCTCGACCTCGCTGACGGTCATGCCGCCCCGGTCCCGGTCATGACAGTTCGGGGGCGTTGCCCGCCTGCGACAGCCACTGGTCCTTCAGCGTGTCCAGCGTGCCGTCGGTGCGCAGCGCGTCGACGGCCTGGCTGACGCAGCCGGTGAGGCTGCTGCCCTTGTCGAGGACGAGCCCGAACTGCTCGGGCGTGCCCGCGGCCTGCGGCAGCTGACCGACGATCACGCCGTTGTCGAGCTCCGCCGAGGTGATGTAGAAGGCGGTGGGCAGGTCGACCACCAGCCCGTCGATCTGTCCGTTCTTCAGCGCTGCCTTGGCGTCGTCGTTGGTGTTGAAGACCGACGGCGACTGCGACGGCTTCACGACGTCGGTGATCGCGCTGTAGCTGGTGGTCCCGACCTGCGCGCCGAGCTTGAGGCCCTTGAGCCCGGCGAGGTCGGTGACGTTCGCGGCCTTCCCGCCCTTGAGCGCGACGACGGCCTGGGTGACGTCGTAGTACGGCGAGGAGAAGTCGACCGCCTGCTTGCGCTCGTCGGTGATCGAGAACTCGTTGACGTCGACGTCGAACTTCTTCGGGCCGGGGGCGATCGCGGCGTTGAACGTGACGCGCGTCCAGGTGACGGCGGACTCGGCGTACCCCAGCTGCTTCGCCACCGCGTACGCGACGGCGGACTCGTATCCCTTGCCGTTCTCGGGCGAGTTGTCCGAGAACCACGGTTCGTACACCGGGTCGTCGGTCCCGAAGGTGAGCTTCCCGCCCGCCAGGGTCTTCAGCGCGCTCGGGCTGCAGCTCGCGGCGCCCGCCGACGGCAGCGGCGACGGTGACGGCGAGCGGGGCGAGGCGGACGGTCGGTCGTGGCACGACGGGCTCCGTGGGTCGAGTTGCAGGGTTCTGAGGTGATTCGGCAGGAAACCTGGGAGACAGGTGACCCCCGGAAGCGTAGTGGCGCGCCCGCCCGGGTCAGAGCGCGGCGACGGTGATGCCGCCCGCAGCGCTGTCCGGCGCGTCCATCGCGGCGAGCGCGGCGGAGGACGCGGCCTCGCTGGCGTGGGAGCAGTTCGA
>CAXUNA010000630.1:0-2602 GCA_964252095.1 uncultured Jatrophihabitans sp.
CGTGCAGGCTGCGCGCCGCGCGCTCGACCACGGCCCGTGGGGACGCACCACCGCCGGCGAGCGCGCCGCCGTCATGCGCCGCTTCGCCGCCGCGCTCACCGCGCGCGCCGAGCACACCAGTCAGCTGGTCAGCCAGGAGAACGGGATGCCGATCGGGCTCTCGGGCGCGTTCAACGGCGCGGCGCCGGCCGGTCTGCTCGAGATGTACGCGGGCATCATCGAGGCGATGGACCTCGAGGAGGTCCGTCCGAGCGCGAGCGGCTCGACGATCGTGCGGCGCGAGCCGGTCGGGGTCGTCGGCGCGATCGCGCCGTGGAACTACCCGCAGGTGCTCGCGATGATGAAGATCGCGCCCGCTCTCGCCGCCGGCTGCACCATCGTGCTCAAGCCGTCACCCGAGACCGCGCTCGACTCCTACGTCATGGGCGACGCCGCCAAGGAGGCCGGGCTGCCGCCGGGCGTGCTCAACATCGTGCTGGCCGACCGCGGCGCCGGTGCGTCGCTCGTCTCGCACCCGTTGGTCGACAAGATCGCGTTCACCGGGTCGACGGAGACCGGCCGGATCATCGGCGCCGAGTGCGGCCGGCTGATCCGGCGCATGACCCTCGAGCTCGGCGGCAAGTCCGCCGCGATCTTCCTCGACGACGGCGACATCGACACCTTCCTCGGCGGCATCGGGATGGCGTCGTTCATGAACAACAGCCAGACCTGCACGACGCAGTCGCGCATCCTCGCGCCGCGCTCGCGCTACGACGAGGTCGTCGACGCCCTCGCCGGCTGGACCCGCGCGCAGACCCTCGGCAACCCGCTCGACCCGGCCGTGACGATGGGTCCGATGGCGAGCGAGAAGCACCTGCACCGCGTGCTGGGTTACATCGACGTCGCCAAGGACAGCGACGCCCGGCTGGTCAGCGGCGGCGGTCGGCCGAAGGACCAGGACCGTGGCTGGTTCGTCGAGCCGACGATCTTCGCCGACGTCAAGAACAGCGACCGGATCGCGCGGGAAGAGGTGTTCGGCCCGGTCATGGCCGTCATCCCGTTCGACGACGACGAGGACGCCATCCGGATCGCCAACGACAGCAACTACGGTCTCGGCGGATCGGTCTGGACCACCGACGAGTCCCGTGGGCTCGACGTGTCGCGTCGGGTGCGCACCGGCACCATCGGGGTGAACTACTACAACCTCGACCTCGGGGCACCGTTCGGCGGGATGAAGGACAGCGGCATCGGCCGGGAACTCGGACCGGAAGCGATCAACCCGTACCTCGAGTACAAGTCGATCTACGCGAGTGCGGACCAGCTGAAGGGCTGAACCCGACCCGGTCAGGACGACCTGCCCGTCCGGTGAGGTGCGAACCTCGCCGGACGGGCGGTTCCGCCTCCGCGCCAGCGCCGTTATCACGCGCGAGACAACGCGGCTGCACAAAGATTGCACAGCTCGCACCGCCACTGCGGAGTTACGGTGGCCACTCCCAGCCTTCTGCCGCGGCGGCGACGACCACTCCCGGTCCACCGCGCCGCTGCCTCGACGACGAGGAGTCTCCATGGCTTTGATCGCACGGCCCGGAACCGCCGACAGCTCCGTCACGATCGACACCCGGTACGGCAACTTCATCGGCGGCGAGTTCGTCGCCCCGGTCAAGGGCGAGTACTTCGAGAACATCTCGCCGGTCACCGGCCAGGCGTTCACCGAGATCGCCCGCAGCGGCGCCGACGACATCGAGCTCGCGCTGGACGCGGCGCACGGCGCGGCACCCGCGTGGGGCCGGACCGCGGCCGCCGAGCGCGCCAACATCCTCAACAAGATCGCCGACCGCATCGAGGCGAACCTGCCCGACCTCGCCGCGATCGAGACCTGGGACAACGGCAAGCCGATCCGCGAGACGATGGCGGCGGACCTCCCGCTCGCCGTCGACCACTTCCGCTACTTCGCGGGCTGCCTGCGCGCGCAGGAGGGTGGCATCTCGGAGATCGACGGCGACACGATCGCCTACCACTTCCACGAGCCGCTCGGCGTCGTCGGCCAGATCATCCCCTGGAACTTCCCGATCCTCATGGGGGTCTGGAAGCTCGCCCCGGCGCTCGCCGCGGGCAACGCCGTGATCGTCAAGCCGGCCGAGCAGACCCCGTGGTCGATCCTCAAGCTGGTCGAGCTGATCGGCGACCTGCTGCCCGCGGGCGTCGTCAACATCGTCAACGGTTTCGGTTTCGAGGCCGGCAAGCCGCTGGCGTCCTCGCCGCGCATCGCCAAGGTCGCGTTCACCGGTGAGACCACCACCGGCCGGCTGATCATGCAGTACGCCAGCGAGAACATCATCCCGGTGACGCTCGAGCTCGGTGGCAAGAGCCCCAACGTGTTCTTCGAGTCGGTCGCGGCCGAGAAGGACGCCTTCTACGACAAGGCGCTCGAGGGCTTCACGATGTTCGCCCTCAACCAGGGCGAGGTCTGCACCTGCCCGTCGCGCGCGCTGGTCCAGAACTCGATCTACGACCAGTTCGTGCCCGACGCGCTCGAGCGGGTCAACGCCATCAAGCAGGGCAACCCGTTCGACACCGACACCATGATCGGCGCGCAGGCGAGCAACGACCAGCTCGAGAAGAT
>CAXUNA010000631.1:0-2599 GCA_964252095.1 uncultured Jatrophihabitans sp.
GACATCGGCGTGTCCCACGACCATTTCGTCTTGATCGACTTCTCCAGTGCCCGCACTCGAGTTGATCACGACGTTCTGGTCGCTGACACCGGCGTGTCCCGCGACCATTCCGTCTTGATCAACTTCTCCTGCGCCCTGGTCCGAGTTGATCACGACGTTCTGGTCGCTGACATCGGCGTGTCCCACGACCATTTCGTCTTGATCGACTTCTCCAGTGCCCGCATTCGAGTTGATCAAGACGTTCTGGTCGTTGACATCGGCGTGTCCCACGACCATTTCGTCTTGATCGACTTCTCCAGTGCCCGCACTCGAGTTGATCACGACGTTCTGGTCGCTGACACCGGCGTGTCCCGCGACCATTCCGTCTTGATCAACTTCGGCCGGGGTCGTGTCGGGGAGCGCGGTGTCGCTCACGCGTACTCCTCGTCGACGTCGACCTCGGGGCGCTCGGGGCCGTGCGGGGTGTCCTCGGCGGGCTCGTCGACCTCGGCACCGGTGGGGTGCTGCGGCCGCTCGTCCTCGGGCACCCAGCTGACCTGCAGCTCGGCGAGCGCGGTCACCTGCTCGAACAGCACCACGCCCTCACGGTAGAGCTCGAGCAGGCCGAGGAAGCGCGCCACCACCTCCAGCGTCGAGTCGCAGCCGGCGGTCAACTCACGGAACGACGCCGTGCCGAACACCGCGAGGTGCTCGCGCATCGACGCCATGTGCTCCCGCACGCTGACCCGCGCCGCGTGGATGTGCCCGATCCCGACCTCCGGCACCGGGCGCGGCGTCATCGCCCGGACCGCCAGCGCGGCGAACCGCTCCGGCGAGACGCCGATCTCCACCGGCGGCAGGATGCCGACGAACCGTTCCTCGAGCTCCGCCGAACGCGCGTGCCGGCGCCCGGCCGCCCGCTCGCACTCGGCGAGGTGCGCTGCGGCCATCTTGTAGGCCCGGTACTGCAGCACCCGGGCGAACAGCAGGTCGCGCGCCTCGAGCAGCGCGAGGTCGTCCTCGTCCTCGACGTCGGCCGCGGGCAGCAGCCGGGCCGCCTTGAGGTCGAGCAGCGTCGCCGCCACGACGAGGAACTCCGTCACCCGGCCGAGGTCGAGCGCGTCGATCTGGTCACCGTCGGCGTTCGCGGGCGGGTGCAGGTAGGCGAGGAACTCCGATGCCACCTGTGACAGCGACACCTCGGTGACGTCGAGCTTGCGGTTGCCGATGAGTGTCAGCAGCAGGTCGAACGGGCCCTCGAAGTTGGTGAGCTTGACGCTGAACGGGTGCGAGGACCGCGCCGTGCCGGCACCGACGACGACCTGGGCCGCGGGCTCGGCCACGGCGGCCTCAGGCGGCACGGGGGGTGCGCGCGAGGACCTCGCGCGGCAGGTGGCGGTACGCCTTGGCACCGGCCGAGCTCGACGCCCAGGTGGTGATCGGCTCCCCCGCGACGGTCGTCTCGGGGAACCGCACGGTGCGGGTGACGACGGTGTCGAACACGGTGTCGCCGAACGCGTCCAGCACCCGGGCGAACACCTCACGGCCGTGCAGGGTGCGGCCGTCGTACATCGTGGCGAGGATGCCGTCGAGCACGAGGTCGGGGTTGAGGCGGTCGCGCACCTTGTCGATGGTGTCGATGAGCAGCGCGACCCCGCGCAGGCTGAAGAACTCGCACTCCAGCGGGATGATGACGCCGTGCGCGGCGGTCAGCGCGTTGACCGTCAGCAGCCCGAGCGAGGGCTGGCAGTCGATGAGCACGTAGTCGTACTCCGGCAGCACCGGCCGCAGCGCGCGCAGCAGCGCCTGCTCGCGGCCGACCTCGGTGACCAGCTGCACCTCGGCCGCCGACAGGTCGATGTTGCTCGGGACCAGGTCCAGGCCGGGCACCTTGGTCCGCACGACGACGTCGGCGATCGAGGTGTTGCGGTCCATCAGCAGGTTGTAGACCGACAGGTCGAGCCCGTGCGGGGCGATGCCGAGCCCGACTGACAGCGCGCCCTGCGGGTCGAAGTCGACCAGCAGCACCCGACGGCCGAGTTCGGCGATCGACGCCCCGAGGTTGATGGTCGAGGTGGTCTTGCCGACCCCGCCCTTCTGGTTGCACAGCGCGATGACGCGCGCCGGGCCGTGGGTGTCGATGAGCGGCGGCTCGGGGATCGTGCGCTTGACGCGGGCCACGGCCGGGTCGCCCGTCGCCGGGTCGACGCGGTCGCTCGACCGGCCCGCGGTGTCACGCGGGTCGGGCTCGGAAGCGAGAGGAGCAGCCATCGCGGGCGACGCTACCGGCCGCGGTCACGCGCTCCCGGCACGTCGTTCCGGCGAGTATCTCTGCCTCAGGTTGAGGTTGACCCCGGTCAGCGCAGCGCGCGCGGGTGGGCGAGCGCCCAGACCTCGCGCAGCTGGTCGACAGTGACCAGCGTGTAGATCTGCGTCGTCGTCACCGAGGCGTGGCCGAGCAGTTCCTGCACGGTCCGGACGTCGGCGCCGCGCTCGACCAGGTGGGTCGCGAACGAGTGGCGCAGGGTGTGCGGCGAGATCCCGGCCCGGCCGCCGACGCCCGCCCGGTCGGCCGCGGTGCGCAGCACCGTCCAGGCCGACTGCCGCGACAGCGACCCGC
>CAXUNA010000632.1:0-2594 GCA_964252095.1 uncultured Jatrophihabitans sp.
TGGTCGCGGTCGGCGCGGACGCCCGCCCGCTGTTCACCGGCGCCTCGCTCGAGGGGTCGTGGGACGGCGAGGCGGTGTGGGAGCCCGACGTGGAGGCCACCATCGCGCTGCTGCGGGAGCAGGTCGGGCCGGGTGACGTCGTGCTGGTCAAGGCGTCGAGGTCGGTGGGGCTGGAGCGGGTGGCCGCGGCGCTGCTCGCCGACGTCCCGGCCGCCGCGGGCACGGGGGAGAGCGCGTGAAGTCCATCCTCGTGGCGGCGCTGGTGTCGTTGCTGGTCTCGATCCTCGTCACGCCGCTGGTCGTGCGCTGGTTCCGCAAGCGCGGGTTCGGCCAGGAGATCCGGCTCGACGGCCCGCAGACGCACATCGTCAAGCGCGGCACACCCACGATGGGCGGCGTCGCGATCGTCGGGTCCACGGTGGTCGGCTACGCCGTCGCCCACCTGGCGTTCGTCGACTCGGAGGTCCGCGCGCCCACGGCGTCGGGGCTGCTGGCGCTGTTCATGATGGTCGGGCTCGGGGTGGTCGGGTTCCTCGACGACTTCATCAAGCTGCGCCGGCAACGCAGTCTCGGCCTACGGGCCCGCACGAAGTTCCTCGGTCAGCTCGTCGTCGCGGTGATCTTCGCCGTGCTCGCCCTGCAGTTCAAGGACGAACTCGGGCTCACCCCGGCGTCGGAGCACCTCAGTTTCACCCGTGACATCACGACGTTCAGCCTCACCGCGGTCGGGTTCGTCGTGCTGGCCTACCTCATCACCGCCGCGACCTCGAACGCCGTCAACCTCACCGACGGCCTCGACGGTCTCGCCGCCGGGGCGTCGGCCATGGTGTTCGGCGCGTTCACGCTCATCACGTTCCTGCAGTTCCGGAACCCGTGCGGCAACAACCCCATCGGCGGTTGCTACGAGGTACGCGACCCGCTCGACCTCGCGATCGTGGCGGCCTCGGCCATGGCCGCGTGCTTCGGGTTCCTGTGGTGGAACGCCATGCCCGCGCAGATCTTCATGGGTGACACCGGCTCGATGGCACTCGGCGGCCTGATGGCGGCGCTCGCGATCCTCGCGCGGGTGGAGCTGCTGCTCGTCGTGCTCGGCGGGCTGTTCGCGGTGGTGACGCTCTCGGGCATCATCCAGACCGGCTGGTTCAAGTACACCCGGTTGAGAACCGGCACCGGGAGACGCGTCTTCCGGATGTCCCCGCTGCACCACCACTTCGAGATGTCGGGGTGGCAGGAGAGCACGATCATCGTGCGGTTCTGGATCATCGCGGGCCTCGCCGTCGCGTTCGGCACCGGCATGTTCTACGCCGAGTTCATCGCCAAGGGCTGACGCGGACGGAGGTTTTGGCGGGGGAGACCCGGTGTCCGGGTCCTGGCCGCCAGAAGTTCCGGGTGCGGCCCGCCGACACGCGCCCCCGCCTCCCGACGATCCGGGCCCGCAGCACCGACGATGGGGCCCATGGGTCGAGCTGTACCTCAGCGTGAGGCTTTCGAGGCGGCTCCGGCCACGCCGGGCGCGGTCCGGCGCTACCTGGACCGGCCGTTCACGTCGGTGCAGCTGCTGGTGCTCGCGGGCGGGGCGCTGCTCGGCTTCGGCATCCTCATGGCGGCGTCGACGACCATCTCCGCCTCCCAGCACGACACGGGTGCGGCGATGTGGAGCCAGCTCACCAAGCAGTTGGTGTTCGTCGTGCTCGGCCTGCCGCTGTTCTGGCTCGCCGCCCGCGCGACGCCGCGCCGCATCCGGATGCTCGCCTACCCGCTCGTCATCGTCGCGATCCTGCTGCTGATCGCGTGCCAGGTGCCCGGCATCGGCGTGGAGATCAACGGCGCGCGCCGCTGGGTGAACCTCGGGTTCCTGCAGATCCAGCCCTCGGAGATCGGCAAGGTCGCGCTGCTGCTGTGGGGCGCCGACCTGCTCGCCCGCAAGCAGCAGCTGGGCTCGCTGACCCGCACCCGGCACGTGCTCGTCCCGCTGCTGCCCGGCGCCGCGATCTTCATCGCGCTCGTGATGGCGGGCTCGGACCTCGGCACGACGCTGTGTTACCTCATGGTGCTGGTCGGCCAGCTGTGGTCGGTCGGGGTGCCGATGCGCTGGTTCGGCGTGCTGGTGGCCGTCCTGATGGCCTTCGTGGGCATCATCGCGGTGGTGTCGCCGTGGCGGCTCGCCCGGCTCACGACCTTCATCGACCCGTTCGCAGTGAAGGACGGTGCGGGCTTCCACACCGTCGAGTCGCTCTACGCGTTGGCCTCGGGCGGGATCTTCGGTGAGGGCCTCGGCCAGGGGACCTCCAAGTACGGCTGGGTGCCCAACGCCAGCACCGACTACGTGTTCTCGATCATCGGCGAGGAACTCGGCCTGCTCGGCTGCGTCGTCGTCCTGGTGCTGTTCGCGGTGTTCGCCTACGCGGGCCTGCGGGTGGCGCGGCGCAGCCTCGACCCGTTCGTGCGGATCGCCGCGGCGGCGGCCACGGTGTGGATCTCGGGTCAGGCCGTCATCAACATCGGGTACGTCACCGGACTGCTGCCCTCGACCGGCATCCCACTCCCGTTCATCAGCGTCGGCGGCACATCGCTCATCATGGCGTGCATGGTCC
>CAXUNA010000633.1:0-2588 GCA_964252095.1 uncultured Jatrophihabitans sp.
GCCGTCGCCGTGGTGCTCGCGCTGGTTGCCGGGCACTTCGCGCCGACGCTCGCGTTCCGGCTGGCCGGGTGGCGGCTGCCCGCGCTCCCCACGACGGCCCGGGAACTGCAGGAGGACATCGACCCCTACCCCGCCGTCGAACTCGCGGTGCGCAGCCGCACCGCGGCGCTCCTGCTCGACGCCGTCTCGGCCGCCGGCGGGGCCGTGCTGCTCGCCGCGGTCGCGGTGCTGGCGGGCAGCACGACCTGGCCCGGGTGGACGTTGGCCCTGGTCGCGTCGGTGCTCCTGCTCGTGCACCAGCGCGGTCTCGCGAGCCTCGTGGTGCGCCTGGCCGCGCTGGTCCCCGGCGCGGTCGGCCCGGTGGTGGTGCTCGTCGGTGTCGCGGTGCGGTCCTCGGACACCGGACGGCTCGCAGTCTGCGTGGCTGCGGTGCTGCTCGCGGTGGGTGTCGCCGTGGTCGCGGCGTCACCCGGTCGGCGGCCGTCGCCGTGGTGGGGCCGGATCGCCGATCTCGTGCACACCCTCAGCGCGGCCGCGGTCCTCCCGCTCGCGGCCCTGGTGATCGGTGTGTACGCGCGGCTGCGCGGGATCGGCGGCTGAGCCGTGAGCTCGCGTCGTGACGCGGTCCAGGCCTACTCGTTCAGCACCAAGCGGCTCCGCTCGGGAATGTTGCACACGGAACCGGATCGACTGGATCCGACGTCGACCCGTACCTGGCGCGGTGTGATCGGCGGTGTCGTCCTCGCGCTCGTCCTCGGAGCCGGCGTCGCGGTGTTCGGCTTCATCTCGCCCGGCGGCAAGACCGGCTGGCAGCAGAACGGGACCCTGGTCGTCGTCAAGGACACCGGCGCGCGCTACCTGTACCTCGACGCGTTGCACCCGGTGCTGAACCAGACCTCGGCCCGGCTGCTCGCGGGATCGGACATGAAGGTCGTCACGGTCTCGTCGAAATCGTTGCATGGTGCAGCGCAAGGCGCGCCGATCGGACTGGTCGGTGCTCCCGACTCGGTTCCCGACGCGTCGGCGCTCGGCGCCGGGACCTGGCTCGCCTGCACGGTGGACCAGGTGGACGACACCGGGAAGTCCTCGACCGAGTTGGCCTTGCGCGTCGGCGCACCCGACGCTCTCGGCACCGGCCTCACGGCGACCCAGGCGATGTGGGTGCAGACCGCTCCCGACACCCAGTACCTGGTGTGGGCCGGCCGGCGGTTGCGCCTCGACGTGGTGGGCAAGGCGGCGGCGGCCCTGGGGTACGGGTCGCAGAGACCGACGACGGTCCCGGTGGGCTTCGTCGACGCGGTGCCGGCCGGACCCGATCTGGCCGCGGCGGTGCCGGCGGGCGTCGGTGGCCGGGGCCACGTCGTCGCGGGGAAGGCGCGGGTGGTGGGGCAGTTGTTCGCCGACCCCACCGGCCAGGGGTACGTGCTGGCCCGGTCGGGGCTGCAGCCGGTCACCGCGACCCAGCTGGCACTCCTGCGGGGCAACCCCACGGTGCAGGCCGAGGCCTACCAGGGCGCGGCGCCGGCCGTGACGGCGATCGGCCCGCAGGACGTGCCGAGGGCCGGAACCGTTGCGGCGTCGGAGGATCTGCCGGCGACCCCGCCGACCCTGCTCACGGTTGCCGCCGGGCAGAGCTTCTGTGCCGCCACCCGGGCCGACGGGGCGACGTTGACGACGACCACGGCGCTGGTCCCCACCGGGCAGGTGCTCTCCGGGGCGCTCGCGCCGCCGCGGTTGCCCGGTGTGCAGCCGGGGTGCGAGGCGGCCGACGTCGTCGCCGTCGCGCCCGGCAGCGGGGCGTTGGTGGACGTGCGGACCGGGGTCGGTGGTTCGGTGGCCGACTACCTCGTCACCGACAACGGCGTGAAGTACCCGCTCCCCGCGGCCGCGGCCACGGCGCTGGGGTACGACCCCGGCACGGCGCAACCGTTGCCCTCTGCACTGTTGCGGTTGCTGCCCACCGGTCCGTCGCTGGACCCGACCGCCCTCGCGGCGAGCGGGATCGTCGACGCCTCGACCGGCGACGCCTGCGCCGGTTGAGCCCGGTGGCGTCCGCCGGCGGACGAAGAGGCCGAAGCGGACGGACCAACGGGCAACGGGTGACCGAATCGCTCTGAGCGGTCGCCCACCGCCATAGCGTCGTCCGTGGCAACCATGCCGCACGGGTCGTGGCCCGGCCCGAACCACACGAGGATCGCGGGTTCCCCCCGCGCCCACGAAGGGACCGACAGCGCATGAGCTCCCAGAACTTCAACATCACGACGGCGGACATCAACGCGTCACTGAGCCTCATCGACAGCCACGCCAGCGCGATGCGCTCGTCGATCTCGTCGGTCGAGTCGAACGCCGGCTCGGTGGCCTCGGCGTTCCAGTCGCAGACGAGCACGACGTACCAGCGTCAGCTGGCCGAGTGGGGTCAGGTCTACGGCGAGCTGCTGCAGAAGGTGCAGAAGCTGCGCGACGACCTCACCCAGGCCAACACCGGTGTCACCAACACCGCGGAGAGCACGAGCCAGTTGGCCGGCAGCCTCGGTTCCAGCATCTCCAGCGTCCTCACGGGCTGACCGCAGCCGCTGTCCCGCCCACCC
>CAXUNA010000634.1:0-2587 GCA_964252095.1 uncultured Jatrophihabitans sp.
CCGCTCGCGTAACCCCCTCGCAACGCGGTGCGCATAGGTTCCGGCGCATGTTGCTGTCCGACCACGAACGCGACCGGTTGTTGATCACCGTGGCGGCCGACGTCGCCGCGCGCCGCCTCGCGCGCGGCCTGCTCCTCAACTACCCCGAGGCGGTCGCGATGATCACCGCGTACGTGCTCGAGGGCGCCCGCGACGGCCGCACCGTCGCCGAGCTGATGAGCTCCGGCCGCGACGTGCTGGCGCGTTCGCAGGTGCAGGAGGGCGTGCCGGAGATGCTGGACGAGGTGCAGGTCGAGGCGACGTTCCCCGACGGCACGAAGCTGGTCACCGTCCACGGACCCATCCGATGATCCCCGGCGAGGTGTTCGCCGTTCCCGGTGAGATCGAGCTCAACCCCGGCCGCCCGGCGATCACGGTGGCCGTGATCAACGCGGGCGACCGGCCGGTGCAGGTCGGCTCGCACTTCCACTTCTCCGCTGTGAACCCGGCCCTCGACTTCGACCGCGCGCTCGCCTGGGGGCACCGGCTGGACATCCCGGCGGGGACCTCGGTGCGCTTCGAGCCGGGTCTCGCGATGACGGTCTCGCTGGTCCCGCTCGCCGGCGCCCGCGTGGTGCCCGGGCTGCGTCCGGAGTGGGCGGGCGTCCTCGACGAACGGGGGCCGCACGCATGAGCCGGTTGCCGCGGTCGCGGTACGCCGACCTCTACGGCCCCACGGTCGGCGACCGGATCCGGCTCGCCGACACCGATCTGTTCCTCGAGGTCACCGAGGACCGCTGCGGCGGGCCCGGCCCGCTCGCCGGCGAGGAGGCGGTGTTCGGCGGCGGCAAGGTCATCCGCGAGTCGATGGGGCAGTCGGTCGCCACCCGCGCGACCGGGACTCCGGACCTCGTCATCACCGGTGTGGTCGTGCTGGACCACTGGGGGGTCGTCAAGGCCGACGTCGGCATCCGCGACGGGCGGATCGTCGCGCTCGGCAAGGCCGGCAACCCCGACACGATGGACGGCGTCCACCCCGACCTCGTCATCGGCGCCTCGACGGAGGTCCTCGCCGGCAACGGCAAGATCCTCACCGCGGGCGGGGTCGACAGCCACGTCCACATGATCGCGCCGCAGCAGATCCCCGAGGCGCTCGCGGCGGGCATCACCACCCTCATCGGTGGTGGCACCGGCCCGGCCGAGGGGACCAAGGCCACCACCGTCACCCCGGGCTCGTTCTGGCTGGACGCGATGATGCGGGCGGTCACCGCCTGGCCGGTGAACGTGGTGTTCCTCGGCAAGGGCAACGTCGTGTCCGACGCCGCGCTGCAGGAGCAGCTCGACGCCGGTGCCGGCGGGTTCAAGCTGCACGAGGACTGGGGGACGACGCCCGCCGCGATCGACGCCTGCCTGACGGTTGCACAGCGCAACGGTGTGCAGGTGGCGATCCACACCGACACCCTCAACGAGGCGGGCTACCTCGAGTCGACCCTGGCCGCGATCGCAGGCCGGCCGATCCACACGTACCACACCGAAGGCGCAGGCGGCGGGCACGCTCCGGACATCATCCGCGTCGCCGCCCACAGCAACGTCCTGCCGAGTTCCACCAACCCCACCCGACCGTTCACGCGCAACACCCTCGACGAGCACCTCGACATGCTCATGGTCTGCCACCACCTCAACCCGTCACTCCCGGAGGACCTCGCGTTCGCCGAGAGCCGGATCCGCCCCTCCACCATGGCGGCCGAGGACGTCCTGCACGATCTCGGTGCCATCGCGATGATCGGCTCCGACAGCCAGGCGATGGGCCGGATCGGCGAGACGATCATCCGGACCTGGCAGACCGCGCACGTCATGAAGGGCCGGCGGGGTGCGCTCGCCGGTGACACCTCCACGAGCGACAACCTGCGGGCCCGGCGCTACGTCGCGAAGTACACGATCGCCCCCGCCGTCACGCACGGGCTCGACCACGAGATCGGCTCGGTGGAACCGGGCAAGCTGGCCGACCTCGTGCTGTGGTCGCCCGCGTTCTTCGGGGTCCGCCCGCACGTCGTGCTCAAGGCCGGCGTCATCGCCTGGGGGCAGATGGGCGACGCCAACGCCTCGATCCCCACCCCGCAGCCGGTGCTGCCGCGGCCCATGTTCGGCGCGTTCGGCTCGTTGCCGGCGTTGCTCGGACGCACGTTCGTGTCACCGTCCTCGCTGGAGCACGGGCTCGCCGACCGGTTCCAGAGCGAGCGCCCCCTCGTGGCCACCCGTGACGTGTCGGCGCTGTCGAAGGCGGATCTGCCGGAGAACACGGCACTTCCGTCGATCGACGTCGATCCCGAGACGTTCGCCGTCCGCATCGACGGCGACCTGGTCGAGCCCGACCCGGTGCCGTCGCTGCCCATGACCCAGCGCTACTTCCTGTTCTGATGACGGCTGACGCGTCGTCCGTGCTGTTGCTGCTGGTCGACACCCGGTCGCCCGCCGGGGCGCACTCGCACTCGATGGGGATGGAGCCCGCGGTGACGGCCGGCTGGGTGCGGGGGATCGACGACGTCGAGGCCTTCTGCCGCGGCCGGCTGCGCACGGCGGGTGCGGTCGGAGCCGGCGTCGCCGTGCG
>CAXUNA010000635.1:0-2575 GCA_964252095.1 uncultured Jatrophihabitans sp.
GTGGTGGGTGAGCCGGCCGCCTCGGCCCGGGCCCGGGCCCGCCCGAGACCGGTCGGCAGCGGGGTGACCGGGATGCGCAGTACCGAGCGCAGGTCGTGCAGTTCGGCGAGGAACGCGCCGGCGTCGGCCGGGCGCGACGACGGGTCGGGATCGGTGGCGCGGACGACGAGGTCGTCGATCTGCTCGGGGATGCCGCGCACCCGGCTCGACGGCGCCGGCACCCGGCTGTGCACGTGCTGGTAGGCGACCTGCACCGCGCTCTGCCCGACGTACGGGACCCGGCCGGTGAGCAGCTCGAACAGCACCACGCCCGCGGCGTAGACGTCGGACCGGGCGTCGGCGTGACCGGTCGTGACCTGCTCCGGCGAGCAGTACGCGACGGTGCCCATCATGAGGTTGGTGCGGGTCGAGCTGGCGTCGGCCTCGACGGCGCGGGCGAGGCCGAAGTCGGCGACCTTGACCAGGCCGTCGTCGGAAAGCAGCACGTTCTCGGGCTTGACGTCGCGGTGGACCAGCCCCGCGCGGTGGGCGGCGGCGAGCGCCGCGAGCATCGGCTCCATGACGGCGACGGCGAGCGGCAGGGGCAGCGCCCCGCGGTCGACCACGAGGTCACGGACGGTGCTGCCCTCGACCAGCTCCATCACGAGGAAGACGTGGCCGTCGTCGTGGCCCTGGTCGTAGACGCCGACGACGTTGAGGTGCGACAGGCGGGCGGCGGCGCGGGCCTCGCGGGCGAACCGGTCGGTGAACGCGGAGTCGGCCGAGAGATCGCTCGTCATCACCTTGACGGCGACCGCGCGGTCGAGGCGGAGGTCGCGGGCGACGTAGACCGTGGACATGCCACCACGGGCCAGGCGCTCCCCGAGGCGGTAACGGCCTTCGAGGACGCGCCCGACCAAGGGGTCCGCGACAGCCGTCCGCACGTGGCGATCTTAGGTGGGTCGGCGGCTTCATCCGGGCTTGACACGTCGGGGTCTCAGGCGCGGGTCGAGAGTGTCGGTCCGGGCCGTACGGTCGCGAGGTGCGCGATGACGACGACGAGTTGCTCGAACCGGTCGCGGACGAGTCCGATCTGCTCGAGGGCGGTGTGCGCACGGACGGTGGGATCGCCCACCTGCTGGCCGACGAGAACCGCCCCGGCGGCTGGCTGCTCACCCTCGACCGGATCCGGCAGTCCTACGTCGACCTCGACGACCCGACCTACCTGGACTTCGAGTACGTGCAGGGCTTCGTCGACGTCCTGGACGCCGCCCGCACCCCGGGGGAGCGGCTCGACACCACCCACGTGGGGGGCGGCGCGATGGCGTTCCCGCGGTTCGTGCTGCACACCCGGCCGCGGTCGTCGCAGATCGTGCTGGAACCCGACGCCGCCCTGACCGCCTACGTCCGGGAGAAGCTGCCGCTGCCGTCGCGATCGGGGATCCGGGTGCGGCCGCAGTTCGGGCGGCCGGGGATCGCCGCGCTGGGTGACGACAGTGCCGACCTGCTGGTCCTCGATGCGTACGCCGGGGGCCGGGTGCCGGCGGATCTGACCACCGTCGAGGCGTTCGCCGACGTCGCGCGGGTACTGCGCGGCGACGGGTTGTTCCTGCTCAACATCGCCGACGGCCCGCCGCTCGACTACACCCGCCGGGTGCTCGCCGGCCTGCGCCAGGTCTTCGCGTCGGTGCTGGTGCGTACCGATCCCGCGGTGCTGCGGCCGCGGCGGTTCGGCAACCTCGTGGTCGCCGCCTCGCCGGTGGCGCTGCCCGTGCAGGAGGTCACCCGGCGTGCCCACGGAGCGCCGTTCCCGACGTCGGTGGTGAGCGGGCCGCGGCTCGCCGGGCTGGTGGGCCAGGCGAAACCGCTGACCGACGCCGACCCGCAGCGCTCCCCGCACCCGGTCGAACTGGCCTGGCGGGTCGACGGCGGTTGGTGAGCCGCCGGGCCCGGCCCGGCGGCCTCAGACCCAGGCCATCCCGGTGCGGGTGATCGACGACCCGTCCTTCTTCGTGGCCCCGGTGTACGGCGCGTCGACCTTCGCCCGGAACAGGTCGTGCCTGACGTCGACGTGCACGATCCGGGTCGGATTCGTGAGGTTGTCGTGGTACGTGGTCTGCACCACCGACACCGGGTTGCCGTGCCCGCCGGTGAGCGCCGCGTCGGCGAACGTCCCGGCGTGCCCGGAGAACACGAAGCGCACGTTGGCGTTCTTCAGCGCGATCTGGTCCAGCACGTACTGCACGGGATGCGCATCGTCGTCGCCGTGTCCCCACTCTCCGGGCGCCATGACCGGTTCGACCGATCCAACGGAACGTTCACACGTCGAGCAGGCCCCTGACGTAGGCCGCCTGACCGAGGTGCTGCAGGCAGTCCGACGCCACGCTGAGCAGCCGCACGCCGAGGGTGACCGGCGGATCCCAGTTCTCGTCGACCACGCGGTCGAGCGCGCCGGCGTCGACTCCCGCGATCGCCGCGTGCACCTTGGCCGAGACCGCGGCGTGGTACCCCAGCAGCAGCTCGGCGGTGGTGCGCACCGCGGCGACCTCGGCCTCCGCGGCGCCGTACCCGGTGGCGCCGGCGGGCAGGTCGAGCC
>CAXUNA010000636.1:0-2574 GCA_964252095.1 uncultured Jatrophihabitans sp.
GTGGCGCGCACGTCGCCCTGCAGGCCGTGGGCCGCGGCGAACCGCACGGTGGTGACGATGTCGGCGGCCGTCGCGGCCTCGACGATCGGGAACGGGTGGGGTGGCACCGCGACGTTCCACGGCGTGGCCAGCGCGGTGTGGTCGGGGTCGCCGAGCAGCAGCAACCGGCCGTCGAGGGCGGCGGCGAGGGCGGCGAACGGGACGTGGTCGACAGGTGCGGCGTCGGGCAGCAGGGCGGTCATGGTGACTCCAGGGAACGTGGGTGGTCTCGGTCGGGACGAACCCTCGCTCCCGGCGGTTGTCAGCCGCTTGCCTCCGGCTTGCGACCCGCTGGCGCGGCCCGGTGCGCCGTCGCCCGGCGCGCCGTCACCCGGTGCAGCAGGTCGACCACCTCGGCCTCGTCGGCGGCGAAGAACCGGTCGTCGACCCTCTCGACGACCCGTACGGCCCGGCGGGCGAGCCGCTTGCCACCGGCCGTCAGCCGCAGCGTGCGCGCCCGGGCGTCGGCGGGGTCGACCTCGCGCACGACGAGCTCACGGGCCTCGAGCCGCCGAAGGACCTGCGAGGTCATGGTGACGTCGGTGCCGGCCCGCTCGGCCAGGCGCAGCTGGTTCGGCGCCTCGCCCTGTTCGGTGAGCCACCAGGTGCAGGCGAGCAGCACGAACTGGACGTGGGTGAGCTCGAGCGGCTTCAGCGCGGCGCTGACCTCCCGCTGCCAGTCGAGCAGCAGGTGCCAGAGCAGGAACCCCGGACTGGCCGCAGGTCCCTCGGCGAACCGGGTCACGCGTCACCCGCGCGGGCGAACAGCGCCGCCATCGCCTCGGAGAAGTCCTCGGTGATCGCCGGGCCGAGTCCGGGCCCGACGGTGTCCGCCTCCGCGCCGGTGATCTCGAGCCGGTGCACGACGCGGGTGCCGCCGTCCCGGGTGTCGGTCAGCGTGTGCGTGAACCGCAGCAGGACGCCGCCGTAGGCCGTCTCGTCGGCGTAGCGCTCACCCTCGACCGCCTCGACGATCGTGGAGACGATGGGGTCCTGGCCGGTGGGCGTCAGCTCGACCTGCGAGCCGACGGCGAACGGGCCGAGCAGGCGCACCCGCTCCATCGAGGTGTCCCACGACGCCCAGTCGTCGACGTCCCGCAGCACGGCCCAGACCCGCTCGCGGGACAGCGAGGTCTCGCCGACGTGTTCGTGCTCCCACATGACCACTCCTGCTGTGCGCGCCGATGATGTGCGTGCATACTAAATCAGCCGGTCGACCGGGATCGGCCCACGGCTCGCGACCGTGCGGATCGCGAAGGTGCTGCGGGCGTCCTTGACGCCGTCGATGGCGAGGATCTGGTCGAGCAGCACCCGCTCGTACGCCTGCAGGTCGGCCAGCACCGCCTCGACGAGGAAGTCGTACTCACCCGAGACGACGTGGCACGCCACGACGTTCGGGATCGCCATGAGCGCGGCCTCGAACTCCCGCGAGCGTTCCCGGGAGTGCTGGTCGACGCGCAGGGTGATGAACACCGTGAGCCCCTGCCCCACCCGGTTGCGGTCGACGTCGGCGCGGTACCCGGTGATGACGCCCGCGGCCTCCAGCGCCTTGGTGCGCCGCAGGCACGCGGACGGTGAGAGCGAGACGGCGTCGGCGAGGTCGACGTTGGCCATCCGGCCGTCCCGCTGGAGGTGCATGACGATGGCGCGATCGGTCGCGTCGAAAGCGTTGTCCGGCATAAAACCGAGGGTAGTGCCTCACCGGCCGCATGATGTTGCGTGAGAGACCCGTTCAGCGGGCACATGCGCAATCGCGTGCCGGGGGTTTCGCGGCAGGCTCGAGCCATGACGACGACACGGGCCGCGGCCCTCGCCATCGGGGCCCTCCTCGGACCCAGCCTGCTCCTGGTCCCGGGCCTCGCGGCCGCGATCGCGGGCCCCGCCTCGATCGTCGACTGGGTGGCGCTGCTGGCGCTGTCCGGCCTGTTCGCGTGGGTGTTCACCGCGCTCGGCCGGCGGGTCCGGGTGGCCGGCGGCGTCGCCGCCTACGCCGCCGCGGGACTCGGCGCGACGGCCGGCCGGGTCGTCGCCTGGTGCTTCCTCGCCGGGGTGGTGCTGGGGGCGCCCGTGGTCTGCCTGGTCGGCGGCGGGTACGTCACCGCCCTCGTGGGCGGGGGCGCCACGACGACCGTGCTGGTCGCCGGTGGCCTGCTGGTGCTCGTCGTCGGCGTGACCCTCGCCGGCGCCCGGTCGTCGACCACGGTGCAGCTCGCGCTGGTCGCGGTGCTGGTCGTGCTCGTCGCGGTCGCGGTCATCGGGTCGGCGCCGCATGCACAGTTGGCGCACTGGACCCCCTTCGCCCCGCACGGGGTGCGCTCGATCGGCGACGCGGCGTCGGTGCTCATGCTCTCGTTCGTCGGCTGGGAGGCGATGGCGTCGATCGTGGGCAAGCTGGCCGACGTCGACCGCCAGCTCCCGCGTGTCGTCGTGGTGACGTTCGTGGTGACCGCGACGCTCTACCTCGCCCTGGCCGTGGCCACGATCGCCGTGCTCGGCCCGGCCGCCGGCGGCGCCGCCCCGCTCGCCGCCCTGCTC
>CAXUNA010000637.1:0-2572 GCA_964252095.1 uncultured Jatrophihabitans sp.
GTCCGGCGGCCGCGCCGCGGGTGCCGGCTCCGGTGTTCTGAGCCCTCCCGATCGGGGCCGGGCGGACGGCGTGTCACGCTGGACGAGCCCGCTCGGGCCCGTTGGCGGCGAGACGGCGGGCTCGCGTACACTCATCCGTGGGTTGCGGCCTGCCGTCCTCGCATGCCCCGCTGTGGCCGCGGGGACCGAGGATCGAGTTTCCTCTCGCGGGCGTCCACCCTCTGGTTGCGTGCAGCCACCGCCCACGTCGTGGGCGGTCCGGCGGTGCGCGCCACGGCCGGTCCGGATCCCCGGGCGGGCCACACGACAGTGTGTATTTCCTAGGCAAGGGCGGAGGCACGTCAGAGAGTCATGGCGAAGAAGGACGGCGCCATCGAGGTCGAGGGCAAGGTCGTCGAACCGTTGCCCAACGCGATGTTCCGCGTCGAACTGACCAACGGACACAAGGTCCTCGCGCACATCAGCGGCAAGATGCGCCAGCACTACATCCGCATCCTGCCGGAGGACCGCGTCGTGGTGGAGCTCTCGCCGTACGACCTGAACCGCGGCCGCATCGTCTACCGCTACAAGTAGCCCCTCGCGCCCACGCGCGACGACACCACTGAAGGAGGGCGACGACCGTGAAGGTCAAGCCCAGCGTCAAGCCCATCTGCGACAAGTGCAAGGTGATCCGCCGGCACGGACGCGTGATGGTCATCTGCGACAACCTGCGCCACAAGCAGCGCCAGGGCTGATGCTCGCAGGCCCCGGAGCGCGCTGATCCCAGCCGCTCCGGTGCACCCGAACGCGCACCGACCCACGCCCGTCCGCCGTCGTCCACGACAGCGGCGGGTAGCCACCCCGGGATCGAAGGCCCGGGCTCGCAGCATGCGGGACGGCGGTGCGCACCACACCTTCGAGCGGTGTCCGGCACCTGCCCGTGGAACGGCAGCCGGTGCGTCGTCAGCAGTTGGAGAGAGAACCGCATGGCACGTCTTGCCGGCGTCGACCTTCCCCGCGACAAGCGGCTGGAAGTGGCGCTCACCTACATCTACGGCGTGGGACGCACCCGCGCCTCCCAGGCCCTCGCGGCGACGGGCGTCAGCCCCGACCTGCGGGTCCGTGACATGACCGAGGCCGACGCCGTCGTCCTCCGCGAGTACATCGACGCGCACTTCCAGGTCGAGGGCGACCTGCGACGCGAGGTCGCGGCCGACATCCGCCGCAAGATCGAGATCGGCTGCTACCAGGGCATCCGCCACCGTCGCGGCCTGCCGGTGCACGGGCAGCGCACCAAGACCAACGCCCGCACCCGCAAGGGCCCGAAGAAGACCATCGCCGGCAAGAAGAAGGCAGGGAAGAAGTGAGCGAGCACCGCAGCGAGGCACGAGCGAGGAGCGGAGCTCACGCCCGGCCGCAGGACGGAGTGAAATAGCATGCCTCCGCAGAAGCGCGCCGCTGGCGCCAAGAAGATCCGCCGCCGCGAGAAGAAGAACGTCGCGCACGGTCACGCCCACATCAAGAGCACCTTCAACAACACGATCGTGTCGATCACCGACCCCGCGGGCAACGTGATCAGCTGGGCCTCGGCCGGGCACGTCGGGTTCAAGGGCTCGCGCAAGTCGACCCCCTACGCCGCTCAGCAGGCCGCGGAGTCCGCGGCCCGCAAGGCGCAGGAACACGGCATGAAGAAGGTCGACGTGTTCGTCAAGGGTCCGGGCTCCGGCCGCGAGACCGCCATCCGTTCGCTGCAGGCCACGGGCCTCGAGGTCGGGATCATCTCCGACGTCACGCCCCAGCCGCACAACGGCTGCCGTCCGCCCAAGCGCCGTCGCGTCTGACGACCGAAGACTCCAGGAGAAACCAGTCATGGCCCGTTACACCGGCCCCGCGACGCGCATCTCGCGTCGTCTGAACGTCGACCTGGTGGGTGGCGACAAGAGCTTCGAGCGTCGCCCGTACCCGCCCGGCCAGCACGGTCGCTCGCGCATCAAGCAGAGCGAGTACCTCCTGCAGATGCAGGAGAAGCAGAAGGCGAAGTACAGCTACGGCGTGCTGGAGAAGCAGTTCGCCACGTACTACGAGGAAGCCGTCCGTCGCCAGGGCAAGACCGGCGACGTGCTGCTGCAGATCCTCGAGTCGCGGCTGGACAACGTCGTGTACCGCGCGGGCCTCGCCCGCACCCGGCGCGCCTCGCGCCAGTTGGTGAGCCACGGCCATTTCCTGGTCAACGGCCACAAGGTCGACATCCCCAGCTACCGCGTCAGCCAGTTCGACGTCATCGACGTCAAGCCGAAGTCGCTCGAGACGACCCCGTTCCTCATCGCCAAGGAGACCCAGGGCGACCGCCCGGTCCCCGCGTGGCTGCAGGTCGTCCCGAACTCGCTGCGGATCCTCGTGCACCAGCTGCCCGAGCGCGCGCAGATCGACATCCCGCTGCAGGAGCAGCTGATCGTCGAGCTCTACAGCAAGTAGCACGACCGCCGGGGGCGTGGGCGCCCACGCCCCCGGCGGCCCCCGGCCCATGCCCCGCGGCCGGCCTATAGCGGGGGGCCCCGCCCCCCGCAGGCGCCCCCCCGGTGCGGCTCTCCCC
>CAXUNA010000638.1:0-2562 GCA_964252095.1 uncultured Jatrophihabitans sp.
GACTCCGCCCCCGGCGGCCGGCGGGTCGGCGGGGGCGCGGTCGGCGCGGCGGCGCCGCACCCGCGGGGTGCCCTTCCGGTACGCCGAGGGGTTGACCGGCGCCAACCAGTGCTTCGCCTTGGTGAGACGGCCGATGTCGACCCCGACGTCGGAGAGCAACTCGTCCACGTTGTGCAGGGAGAACGGGATGATCTTGGTACCGCGGCAGTGGTGGCCGCCGGTGGCGGAGTCCATGAACGCGATCCGGTCGTGTGCTGCCTGCTGCAACGATTCCTGGTCCGGCAGGTCGAGGCCGCCGGCGAGGTGCGCCGCGATCCAGATGGCGGCCGCCTCCGCGTTGAGTGGGCTGAAGAACGAGGAGTTGTAGCCGGCGAAGTACAGGTGCGGGACGGCCGGAGGCAGGACGTGCCGGTAGAGCAGGAAGTTGCCGTTCGCGTCGAACAACCCGGCTCGGACGTCGTCGTCGAGGAACGGCACGCCCTGCCGGAACCCGGTGGCGCAGACCACGAGGTCGGCGGGGACCACGCTGCCGTCGGCGAGTTCGGCGTGCGGCCGGCCGTCGCGGACGAGCAACCGGGTGATCGTCGTGTCGCGGTGGACCGCGATCCGCCCGTCCCGCACCCGTTCGTGGAAGCCCTCGGTGACCAGCCCGATCGCGCCCTTGACGATGTCCTCCATCGTCCCGCTCGGGGTGAGGCCGAGATCAGCCACCTGGTACTGCTTCAGGAACGCCGAGCCGAGCGAGTTGACCATGTTGCGGCGGATCGGGTTGCCCGGGCCGTGCAGGAACTTCTCGACGCCGCGCAGCGTGGAGTACCGGAACAGCGCCTCGCCCATCCGGGTGAGCAGCAGGAACTTGAAGTTGACGACGCCGCCGATCTTGCGTGGCACCTTCCACAGCGTGTGGCGGGCGATCACCGAGGTGCCGGCGGCGACGTCGCTCAGGGCCACGGCCACGTCGCACGCCGACTTGCCGTACCCGACCACGACGACGTCACGGTCGCGGGCCAGCTCGACGTCGAGCAGTTCCGTTGCAGCGAGCACCGATCCGCCGGCGGCCTCGAATTCGGCCCGGCCCGGGTACTCGGGCACGGCCGGTTCGCAGAACACCCCGTTGGCGACGACCAGTTGGTCGACCCGGTGGGCGGCGGTGCGGCCGGTGGCGAGGGTGGTGGTGTCGAGGGTCCAGCCGGTGGCGTCGCGACGGGCGGCCGTGACGTCGGTGCCGAGTCGCAGCAGCGGATCGAGCCCGAACCGTGTGGCGTACGAGGCGAAGTACCGCTGCACCTGCTCGCCGTCGGGCCACTCCGGGTAGTCGCGCGGCATCGGGTGGTCGGAGAAGGCGTAGGTGTCACGCGGGGACTGGGTGGTGACGCCCGGGTAGCGCCGGGTCCGGCTCCAGACCCCGCCGACGTCGGGCGTGCGGTCGAACACCAGGACCTCGTGCCCGGCCTGGGTCAGCACCTTGGCGCTGGCGAGCCCGGCGGCCCCCGCCCCGATCACTCCGACACGCATGACGCTCTCCCTCCGCAGCGGCGCCCACTCCGGCGCACCGAGGATCGTCAGCGTGGGCCAGACCGCCCGGGCCACCCAAGCGGCAGTCCCGGTGACCGGGACACCTGTGCGCGTGCTGGGCTCGGGTCGTCAGCGCCGGCCGGCGTACCCCTCAGCGCCGGCTGGCGTACGCCCGCGACGCGGCGGCGGCCGCGAGCCGCACGGCCGGGCCGACCCGTTCGGACTTCACGACCCCGCTCGGGCCGGTGACCGAGACCGCGGCCACGACGTCGCCGAGCGGGCCGAAGATCGGCGCGGCCACGCAGGAGACGCCGACGTTGCCCTCCTCGCGGTCGATCGCCCAGCCGCGGTCGGGGATGGCCGCGAGTTCACGGCGCAACGCATCGGGGCTGGTGATCGTGCGGGAGGTACGGGGCGTCATGCCCGCGGCGATCACGGCGTCGACGGTCGCGGCGTCGGACCACGCGAGGACCGCGCGGCCGAGGCCCGAGCAGTGCACCGGGATGGTGCCGCCGACCTGCGAGAGCATCGGCATCGGCCGGTGGCCGGTGATCTTCTCGACGATGAGGACGTTGGCGCCGTCGAGGACACCGAGCTGCACGGTGCTCTTCGTCGCCGCGTAGAGGTCCTGGAGGAACGGCAGGACCGCCTCCCGCAGCTCGTGCCGGATCGGCGCGAGACCGGAGAGCTCGAACAGCCGGTTGCCGATCCGGTAGTGGTGGTCGGGTTTGTCCAGCCAGCCGAGCCGGATCATCCGTTCGGCGGTGCGGTGGGCCGTCGAGCGGGGCAGCCCCGACCGGCGGACGAGCGTGGCGAGGGTCAGCTCGCGGTGTGAGGCGTCGAACGCGGCGAGGATCGCGGCGGCCCGGTCCAGCCCGCCGACCGCGCCGTCGGCGTCATCCCGCTCAGCGGGACTCACGGTTGGACCCGCGGTCGTGGCGCGCGAGTCTGGTCGGGAAGCGACACGCGGCGGATCGTAACGGCGGGAGACCCATGGGGACACGGACGGCGCTGGTCGGCGGGGGTGCCTCGGGCATCGGGCTCGCG
>CAXUNA010000639.1:0-2553 GCA_964252095.1 uncultured Jatrophihabitans sp.
AGGTCGGCGAGCGCCGCGAGCGGCAGCGTCGCCTCGCTCTCGGAGGGGCCGCACCGGAGCACGAGCCGGCCCTGTTCCTCCGCCTCGTCGACCAGTGCCTGCAGGACGGCGGTCTTGCCGATACCCGCCGGCCCCTCGATCAGGAGGCGGGCGGAGGCGTGCAGCGCGGCGCGGGCGCGGTCGAGGACGTCGTCGCGTCCGACCACCGCGACGTGCACGGACCGAAGTCTCGCACCGGCCGGGCGGGTCGGCCACGTGACGCCGGTCGCCGTGGCCGGTGCTGCAGCGGCTACGCGGCCGTGTCGGGGTTGTCGTCGCGCAGCCGGCTGTAGACCACGAGATCGCGGAAGCGGCCGGAACGGAACTGCGCGCCGCGCAGCACCCCCTCGCGGCGGAACCCCGCCTTGGTCAGGGCCCGCTGCTCGGCGATGTTCGAGACGTCGGTGCCCGCCTCGAGCCGGTACACGGCGAACACCGCGAACAGGTGGTCGCCGAGCAGCCGCTGCGCCTCCGAGCCGTAGCCCTTGCCGCGCTCGGCCCTGATCAACGAGATGCCGATGTTGAACGACGGCGCCACCTCCGGCGGCCCGTACCGGACCGGACGCCACCCGACGTCGCCGATCACGTCGCCGTCGAGGTCCACCGCCAGCGTCCCGCCGGCGGCGCCCGCGACCAGGCCGTCCTCGGCCCAGTTCGCCCGCGTCCGGTTGGCGTTGCGGTGGCCGAAGAAGTTGTAAGGGTCGTCGGCGACCTTGTCGGTGTCGAAGTAGCCCAACTCGTCCTCGGTGAACATGCGCAGCGTGATCACGGGCGTGATCCTCCCGCACTCACCACTGCGACGGCGACGACCTCGATCAGCGGGCCGCGAGGAACTTCTTCGCGGTCCGCAACGACAGCGCCATGATCGTCAGCGCCGGGTTGGCGATGAGCGAGCTCGGGAAGACCGCGGCGTCGCAGATCCAGAGGTTCGCGACCTCGTGGCTGCGGCCGTCGGGGTCGACGACCGACGTGGCGGGGTCGGTCCCCATCCGCGCGGTGCCGAGGGTGTGCGCGCTGCGGGCGAGCACCCGGGTCGACCGTGCGCCGGCCGCCTCGAGGATCGTGGTCATCCGCTCGACCGCGTGGGCGTCGGCGGCGCGTTCCTCGTCGTGGTTGCTGAAGTCGACCCGCACCCTGGGCAGGCCGTCGTCGTCGGTCTCGCCGCTCAGCGTCAGCCGGTTGTCCTCGTGCGGCAGGCACTCGGCGTTGATCCCGACCCCGGCGGCGAACCGGTAACCGTCGAGCGCGTCGACCAGGTCCCGGCCCCAGAGCCCGCCACCGCGGGCGAGCGACGACGCCCACGTCACGGGCATGACGCCGAGACTCTGGACGAGGTAGCCCAGGGCCGGATCGCCCGGCCGGCGGAAGTCCTCCGTGACCACCGACGACGGATAGCCCCGGTAGGACCGCACCGGTTCGTCGAACCGCCCCCACACCTGCGTCGCGCCGTGCGCCATGAAGTGGCGCCCGACCTGACCGCTGCCGTTCGCGAGGTCCGCGTGCAGCAGCAGTCGCGGCGTCTCGACCCCGCCGCCCGCGACCACGACGGCGGAGCACCGTTGCCGACGTTCCTCCCCGCCGGTGCGGTAGAGCACGGCGGTGACCCGGCCGCGCGCGTCGCGCTCGAAACCGAAGGCCATCGCGTCGGCACGGATCTCGGCGCCGTGCGCGACGGCGAGCGGGAGATAGGTGTTGTCGGCTCCGCCCTTCGCACCGTTGCGACAGCCCTGGTGGCACGCGCCGCACGCGACGCAGCCGTGCCGCAGGCCGTGCTCCGCCTGCCGGTGGTCCGTGGTGAGCACGGCCGCCGGAGCGTCGGCACTGCGGATGCCGAGCGCCTCGCAACCGCGCGCCATGAGATCGGCCGACGCGTTGCGGCGGGCCGGGCCCCAGAAGTAGCGCCGGGCCGGGTCCCACGGGTAGTCGGCCGGCCCGCTGACCCCGATGAACCGCTCGACCCGTTCGAGGTACGGCCGCAGCTCGTCGAGGCCGAACGGCCAGTCCGTCCCGAGCCCGGTCGTGGACCGCAGGCGCAGGTCGTCGTCGTCCGGGCGTGGTGTGAAAGCACCCCAGTGCAACAGGGAGCCGCCGACCCCGCGGCCGCTGTTGTTCGTGCCGAACGCGGTGGGGTCGCTGCCGCCGGACAGCCGCTCACCGAGCCAGTTGATCTGCGCGGCGGCGGTGGGCTCGTCGGGCGTGTGCCCGAGGGCCCGGCGGTGGCCGCCGGCCTCGAGCACAACGACGTGCAGGCCGGCGCGGGCGAGCGACGCCGTCAGCGGAGCGCCACCGGCGCCGGTGCCGATGACGACGACGTCAACCACCTCGTCCAGCCCGAACGTGCGGCCGACGCCCGGGTCGATCCCCCGGCCGGCGGGTGGGTCGGCGGGGACGGTCACGGCCGCCGCGGTCGTGATGATCTCGGTGTTCGCGATCTTCGCCTCGTTGCACATGGTGGAGATGAAGGAGCTGGGCATCGGGCTCGCGGTGGCAGTACTGGTGGACGCAGTCGTGGTC
>CAXUNA010000640.1:0-2550 GCA_964252095.1 uncultured Jatrophihabitans sp.
GTCGCCGCCCACCCGGGGGCGGCGGCCGTGGCGGCGGCCAGCGCCCGGTCGGCGTCGGCGGTGTCGCTCTCGGCGACGCTGGTCAGCACCTCCCCCGTCGAGGGGTTGAGCACGTCGAACGTGCCGCCCCCGCCGGGGCCCCAGGTGCCGCCGATGAGCACACCGGTGGGGATGTCGACGTCGATGCCGGGAAGAGAGGTCACGCGTCAGTTCTACCGTGATCGGCATGGGTGAGGTCGTCCGCGTGCGTGCGCTGGTGTCGGGCCGGGTCCAGGGCGTCGGGTTCCGGTGGTGGACCCGCTCCCGCGCGCTGGAACTGGGGCTCGCCGGGCACGCCAAGAACCTCGACGACGGCCGGGTCGAGGTCGACGCCGAGGGCCCGGCCGGGGGCGTCGACGACCTGGTCGCCGCGTTGCGGTCCGGAGACACCCCGGGTCACGTCGACGACGTCGTGACCTCGACGCTCGCACCGAGCGGCCGGCGCGGCTTCGTCGAACGCTGAGGCCGTGCAGACGCTCAGCCCCGGAGCCGCTGCAGCACCAGCTCCGGCTGGTCACGGTGGACCGAGTGGCCGGAGTCGGGGACGGTCTCGAAGCTCCAGTGCGGGTTCGCCGCCGGGAGCTCCTCGACGAGGAACGGCGCGACCGCGGCGTCGTGGCTCGCGACCAGCACGTGCACGGGGACCGTCACCTGCGCCGCCTCGGGCCGGACGTCCCACGGCTGGTTGTCGGTCAGCCACGCCTGCACGGCGTCGACGTCGGCCGCCCGCGTGGCCTCCACGCGGGCCTGCACCGTGCGTGGGTGCCAGCGCGGGTTCGCCGCGGCGACCGCTCCCGCGTCCAGCGATCCCTTGTCCTTCGCCAGCTGCGCCGGGATCCCCGCCACCCGGTCGGCGGGCGCGACCAGCGCCGGGTCGATGAGCACCGCCCGGCGCGCGAGCTGCGGGTGCCGCGCGAGCAGGACCGTGCCCACCGCGCCGCCGAGCGAGTGCCCCACGTAGAGCTCGAACCCGGTGCCGACCTGCGCCGCGATCAGGTCGGCGACGTCGGCGAAGCGGTACGACGCGGCCGGCCCGCTCCCGCCGTGCCCCGGCAGGTCGACCGCGGTGACGGCCCAGCCGGCGGCGGCGAGTCCCTCGCCGAGCTCCCACATCGTCGCGGCCGACGACGTGATCCCGTGGACCAGCAGGGCCCGTGGCGCCTGGGGGTCGTCGACCGGTCCCCACTCGGTGGTGGCGAGCATGCTGGCTACTCCTTCGGCATGACGTCGGCACCGGCCCAGGCGAGCCGGCGGTCGGGGTGCGGATCGTGCTCGAGGCGGTCGCCGGCGACGTCGAACACCCGCACGGCACGGTCGTCGGTCGTGTACGGCGACCAGGACGCGTCCGGGACGAGGTCACGGACGAACCCCAGCCACGCCCACTGCAGCCGGGTGGCGAGCGACAGCCGCGCGGCACTGACCGGTCCGCGCAACGCCCACGCGGACAGCCCCCTCCACGACCACAGGTACGGCAGTTCGGCGGCGTGGGTGGCACCCCACCAGGGCACCGCGGCGTCGAACCGGTAGACGAAGGCGGGCCCGCCCGCCGCGGCGTGACGCTCGGCGAAGTGCCGCGTGGGTTGGGCGAAGTCGAAGTCGGTGGTGACCGCGCGGTCGCCGCGCTGCCCGACGGGGTAGGCGCGCAGGATGCGTTCGGCGTGCGCCTCGCCGAGATCGGTCTGCAGCCGCTCGGCGACGGTCGCCCGGTCGACCGGCACGATGTCGCCGGGCAGCAGACGGAACAGCTCGGACTCGTCGCGGTTGCTGCCGGCGAGCAGGGCCACCGCCGGGTTGGTGGCGAGCTGGGCATCGTGCAACGACGCCGGCACGAGGTCGCCGTCGAACCACGGAGCCGCCGCCGTGGTGCCGGTGACCGCCTTCGCCACCGCCTGCTGCGCCTCGAGCAACCGTCCGGTCGACAGGTCACGCAGCCGGCCGGCGTCGCGCGGGGTGATCCCGAGTTCCTGCAGGTAGCGGTGGGCGACCTGCTCCCGGATCCGGTCGCCGTGCACGAGCGAGTACGAGCCGCTCTGCATGACGGCGCCCCGGAACAACCCGGCGGCGTCCGGTGCACAGAGCAACAGTGACACCGAGACCGAGCCCGCCGACTCCCCCGCCACGGTCACCCGTTCGGGATCGCCCCCGAACGCGGCGATGTTGTCGCGGACCCAGCGCAACGCGGCGATCTGGTCGCGGAGTCCGTTGTTCGTGCTGACGTCGAGGTCGCTGATGCCGGCGAAGTCGACGAAGCCGAAGATCCCGAGCCGGTAGTTCACGGTGACGACCACGACGTCACCCAGCGCCGCGAGACCGGCGCCGTCGTACAGCGCGCCGCTGCCTCCGGTGAACGCGCCGCCGTGGATCCACACCAGCACCGGCCGCTTGCCGCCGGCTGCCGGCGTCTGCGGGGTGTGGACGTTGAGATGGAGGCAGTCCTCGCCGACGCCGTCGCCGAGCCGGCGGACCGGCGCGGTGAGCGACCCCGCCTGGGCCGCGGCGGCGGCGTACCGG
>CAXUNA010000641.1:0-2538 GCA_964252095.1 uncultured Jatrophihabitans sp.
TCCTGCGCCCGCACCCCGCCGGCGCGGGCATCGTCGCCTACGTCCGCAGCGACGTCGGCCGCCAGCACCCGGCGCTGCTCGCGGTGCCGCTGTCGCGCGAGGGCGAGCGTGGTGAGGGTGGCGTCATCGCCTCGCGGCCGGACGCCGATCTCGAGCTGTTCACCGTCGACAGCGAGGGCCGGCGGGTCGCGCTGGTGTGGAACGTCGGCGGCTGGTCGCAGCTGGAGATCATGGACCTGGTCACCTACCAGACCCGGCGCGTCGACAGCTTCGACGGCTCGGTCGTGACGTCGGTGGCGTTCGCCGACTCCGCGCCGGTGCTCGCGGTGACGGCCGAGCGCGCCGACCGCGCCCCGCGGACCTGGCTGGTCGACGCCGTCACGACCGCGGCCCGGTCGCTGTTCCGGGTGGAGCCCGCCGGGGCGACCTCGCCGGTCGGCTACGGCGCGCCCACGGTCAACCCGCGCCCGGTCTACTTCGACGGCATCGACGGCCTGCCGCTCGCGGGGTGGTTGTACGAGCCGCACGGCCGCGCCGCGACCGGGCCGGCGCTGATCTACCTGCACGGCGGCCCGGAAGCCGAGGAACGGCCGACGTTCTCGCCGCTGTTCCAGACCCTCGTCGCCGCCGGCGTCACCGTGTTCACGCCCAACGTGCGCGGCTCGAGCGGCTCGGGGCGCACGTTCGGCCACGCCGACGACCGTGGCGGCCGGTTCGCCGCGATCTCCGACGTGGCGTCGGCCGCCGAGGAACTGCTGCGGATCGGGGTCGCCTCGCCGTCGTCGTTGCTCGTGGGTGGCCGCTCGTACGGCGGGTACCTCACGCTCGCCGCGATGACGCGCTTCCCGGACCTGTTCGCCGGCGGCATCGCCGAGTGCGGCATGAGCGACCTGCTGACCTTCTACGCGACCACCGAGCGGTGGATCGCCGCGGCCGCGGTGAGCAAGTACGGCGACCCCGAGTTGCACCGTGCCCTGCTGGAGGAACTGTCGCCGCTGAAGGACGTCGCGGCCCTGGCCGCACCGTTGCTGCTCGTGCACGGCCGGTTGGACACGAACGTCCCGTACACGGAGTCGACGCAGTTCCTCGCCGCGGCGCTCGCGGCCGGCAAGGACGTCGACATGGTGACGGTCGAGGGCGAGGGCCACGACTTCCGCGCCCGCCCCGCCCGTCTCGCGGTCGTCGACGCCTGGCTGGAGTTCTGCTGCCGGGTGGGGTTCCCGGCTGCCGGCGGCTGAACCCGACTGACCCCGGCTGGCCCCGACTGCAGCACTGCTGCGGATGTGTCGCCCCGACCGCACCTCTGCAGCAGTGCTGCGCCGTGCACCGCGGCGCGGCGGCGCGGCGCGGGTGTGCGGCGGCCGATGTTCCGCGTGAGGTCACAGTCGGAGGTGTTTGACCCGGCAGGCCGGGGGGTGCGACCATCAGGTGACACGCTCGAAACACTTCCCGCGGACACGGGCTCACCCGCCTGCCGTCCTCGCGGGGCAACGCCGAAAGGTCACGACCATGGCCCGGGCCCTCATGGGACACCTCCCCACCGCTGCCGATCCGCTGCTCCTGGCGCAGATCTCGAAGCTCCGACGTCGGGTGGCCGATCTCGAGGCCCAGGTCGCCGAGCTCCGCTCGCACGTCGGCGACTCCACCACCGACGTCGAGCTGCACGCCGAGCTCCACGCGATGACCCGGGAGCACCAGGCCGAGCCGGTCTGACCCCTCTTCCGCACCACCGCCCGTACGGCCCCGGGCCTCCGGACCGGGGCTTCGTGCTGTCCGGGCCACGCAAGCCCGTCTCACTGTCGACCTGACGGTCAGACGGCATCGCCGGGTGGGTGACCAGATGAGCGGAAGTGTCGGACGGGCCTCCTAGAGTGACCCGGACCTGATCGACCGACCTGTCACACCCCCGAGTCGCCCCGCTGGAGCACCGTGCACCTGCAGACCCTGACCGTGAAGGGCTTCAAGTCCTTCGCCTCGGCCACGACGCTGCGCTTCGAGCCCGGCATCACCGCCGTCGTCGGTCCCAACGGGTCGGGCAAGAGCAACGTCGTCGACGCCATCGCCTGGGTGCTCGGCGAGCAGGGCGCGAAGGCGCTGCGCGGCGGCAAGATGGAAGACGTCATCTTCGCGGGCACCGCCGGGCGGCCCCCGCTCGGCCGCGCCGAGGTGACGCTGACGATCAACAACGACGACGGCGCGCTGCCGATCGAGTACACCGAGGTCTCGATCACCCGCCGGATGTTCCGCGACGGCGCCAGCGAGTACGAGATCAACGGCAACGCCGCGCGTCTGCTGGACATCCAGGAGCTGCTCTCCGACTCCGGCATCGGCCGCGAGATGCACGTCATCGTCGGCCAGGGCCGGCTCGACTCGGTGCTGCAGGCGCGCCCGGAGGACCGCCGCGGGTTCATCGAGGAGGCCGCCGGTGTCCTGAAACACCGCAAGCGCAAGGAGAAAGCCCTCCGCAAGCTCGACGCGATGCAGGCCAACCTCACCCGCGTCACCGACCTCACGGCCGAGCTGCGCCGTCAGCTCGGC
>CAXUNA010000642.1:0-2535 GCA_964252095.1 uncultured Jatrophihabitans sp.
TCGCCGCGCCGGCCGACCGGGAGACGGTTCCCCGCCGCTGCCCGGGGGGCCGATGCTCGTCGGCCCGCACGCGTCCGGCGCCACGGCACTCCCGAACCGGCCACGCCCGCCGACCCCGGAGGGGCTCAGCCGCGGATCTCGGCTGCCGAGCGGCGGGATCAGGCGTACGACGACAGCAGGACCGGCACCGGGATCGGTGCCGGTCCTGCTGTCGACCAGGTGCGGGTGCGGGTCAGGTGCGCACGGACGGGACGTCGGCCGCCTCGTCGTCGAGGACGGGCTGGCCCTCGAGCTGTGCCGGTGCCTCCTCGATCTGCACGGGTGCGTCCTTGGCGTTGTGGCCGGGACGCGCCGGACGGTAGTCCGAGTAGTAGTAGTAGTTGTAACCGCCGCTGCGGGCCCGCGACATCGACAACACGGCACCCACCGGCTTGACGCCGACGTTGGCCAGCGACTCGTTGGCCCGCTTGATCTGCTCGTAGGTGGTCTTGCCGGCGCGGACGGTGAGCACCGTGGCGTCGGCGAGCGCCGCGACGTCCGAGCCGTCGGCGACCGGGAGCAGCGGCGCGGTGTCGAGCACGACGATGTCGACGCGGTCGGCGACGTATTGGATGGTCCGGCGGCACTGGTCGCTCACGAGCAGCTCGCTCGGGTTCGGCGGGACCGTTCCCGAGGTCATGACGGCGAAGTTGTGACCGGCGTTCTGCAGCACGTCCTCCACCTCGGCCTCACCGATGAGGGTGGTGGTGAGACCCACCTCCTTCACCAGGCCGAGGATCGAGGCCAGCGTGGGCTTGCGGAGGTCGGTCTCGATGAGGCAGACCCGCTGGCCCGCCTCGGCCAGGGCGCTCGCGAGGTTCAGCGCGGTGTGGGTCTTGCCCTCGCCGGGCAGGGCGCTGGTGACCGCGATGATCCGCGGCGGCTGGTCGACGTCGATGAACTGCAGGTTGGTCCGCAGCTGCCGGAACGCCTCGGCCCGGGAGCCGTGCGGGTCGGCCCGGAACGAGACCGCCTGCTCGCCGGTCCGCTTGTCCCACGGCACGATCCCGAGCACCGGCAGGCCCGCCGCGCTGGTGAGGTCCTCCGGCGACTTCACAGTGTTGTCGAGCAGCTCACGGACGATCGCGAGGCCGACGCCCAGCACCACGCCGATGATGAAGGCCAGGCCGATGTTGAGCTTCTTGTTCGGCGCCACCGGGCTGGTCGGAGTCGAGGCGTTGCGGATCACGGTCACGGTGACCGGCGATTTCGACGTGGGGCTCGCCGGCGGCTCGAGCTTGGTGGTGATGTAGCCCGCGAACTGCTCCGCGAGCGCCTGGGCGAGGACCTGCGCCTTGACCGGGTTGCGGTCGGTGACGTGCAGGTTGATGAGCACCTTGCCGGTCGGGGCGTCGGCGGAGACCTCGGAGGCGAGCTGGTTCGCGTTGGGGCTCTGGCCGAGAACACTGGGGTTGGTCTTCTGCAGGGCCGCGATCACCGACTGGGCCACAGCGGGACTGTCGGCCACCGCGGTGTAGCTCTGCACACGGGCCAGCGTGTAGGTGCTGCCCTGTGCCAGCTGCGAGTTCGTGGTGTCTTCGGAGTTCGACGACGAAACGAACAACTGCGCGGTCGATTCGTATTTCTTCGTCGTCGTCACGGTGAGGAGAACCCCGCCCGCGAGGCAGAGGACGAGACATCCCACGAGAAGGAGCCAACGCTTCCGGACTACACGTACATAGTCACGTAAGTTCACAGATCCAGCCTCTCGAGGGGGTCGTCGCTCGGTACACCGTAGTCGCCGGTCCACACCGCTCGCCACGCCGTGGGCCCCGCCGGACTCAGCGAACTGTGTGTCGGATGTGTTGGTACGGACGGATTCTCAGCGGCGATCGGCGGGTGGGTGCATCGTGCGTCTTTCCTTTCGCATTCCGAATGCGACGGGAAATGGCGGCCGGGAATTGTCGTCACGTCGCGACCTCACACCGCGACGGGATCGTCACGTGGCGAGCAGACCGAGTGACGCCGGCACCCGGTCGAGCACCGCGTGGGGGTCGGTGCCGAGCACGGATCCGAGCAGTTCGCCGTAGACCGCCCGGAAGTCGACCGACGACGTCAGATCACCGTCGGAGTCGAGGGCGGTCAGGCTCGGGTACTCGCCGTGGAACCCGCCGTGCAGGCCCGGACCGAGCAGCAGGACCGGGCCGGCCGTGCCGTGGTCGGTGCCGTCCGACCCGTTCGCCTTCACGCGCCGGCCGAACTCGGAGTGGATCATCATCGTGACCCGCCGCGTACCGCCGTCGACCGCGGCGAAGAAGCTGCCGACAGCGGCGTCGACGGCCTTCCAGAGCGCCTGCTGGGTCCCCAGCTCGTCGGAGTGGGTGTCGAAGCCGCCGAGGCTCACGCTCCACACCTTCGTCGGGACGCCCGCCCCGATCGCCGCGGCCACGCTCTGCAGTTGCGCGTCCAGCGCGCCGTCCGGGTCCCCGGGGGCCTTCGGGCCGAGCGCCCGGGCGAACTCCGCGTCGACGCGGTGGGCGGCCGCGCACCCGGTCC
>CAXUNA010000643.1:0-1616 GCA_964252095.1 uncultured Jatrophihabitans sp.
GCTGAACAAGGTCTTCCCGGACCACTGGTCGTTCATGATGGGCGAGATCGCGCTCTACTCGTTCATCATCCTGCTGGTCACCGGCACGTACCTGACCTTCTTCTACGACCCGTCGATGACCGAGGTCGTCTACCACGGCCGGTACATCGGCCTCGACGGCGTCACGATGTCGCGGGCCTACGAGTCGACGCTCAACATCAGCTTCGACGTCCGCGGCGGGCTCATCGTCCGCCAGATCCACCACTGGGCGGCGCTGCTGTTCATCGCCGCCATGGTGATCCACATGGGCCGGGTGTTCTTCACCGGTGCGTTCCGCAAGCCGCGCGAGACCAACTGGATCATCGGCATCCTGCTGATCGTGCTCGGCACGGTCGAGGGCTTCGCCGGGTACTCGCTGCCCGACGACCTGCTCTCCGGCACGGGCCTGCGCATCGCCGACGCGATCATGTTGTCGATCCCGGTGATCGGCACCTGGACGTCGTTCCTCGTGTTCGGTGGCGTGTTCCCCGGCGACGAGATCATCGGCCGGCTCTACATCGCCCACGTGCTGCTGCTGCCGGGTGTGCTGCTCGCACTGATCGGCGCGCACCTGGCGCTGTTGGTCAAGCAGAAGCACACCGAGTTCCCGGCGGCGGGCCGCTCGGAGACCACCGTCTCCGGCGAGCGGGTCATGCCGCTGTACGCGGCCAAGGCCGGCGGCTTCTTCTTCCTGGTCTTCGGCGTGTGCGCCGCCCTCGGTGGCCTCGCGCAGATCAACCCGATCTGGTTGTTCGGCCCGTACAACCCGGCGCAGGTCTCGGCGGGTTCGCAGCCCGACTGGTACATGGCCATGCTCGACGGCTCGACGCGCCTGTTCCCCTCGTGGGACATCCGGTTGTTAGGCTACACCGTCCCGGCGATCTTCTGGCCGACGGTGGTGCTCCCCGGCATCCTCATCACGATGGCGGCGCTGTACCCGTTCATCGAGGCCAAGATGACGAAGGACCGCGGCTTCCACAACCTGCTGCAGCGTCCGCGCGACGTGCCGGTCCGCACCTCGCTCGGCGTCATGGCCTTCACCTTCGCGATCGTGCTGTTCATCTCCGGCGGCAACGACCTCATCGCCAAGGCGTTCGACATCTCGCTGAACGCCATGACGTGGGGCGGTCGCATCGGCCTCATCGTCCTGCCGCCGATCATGTACCTGGTCTCGTACCGGATCTGCCTCGGACTGCAGCGCCACGACCGTGAGGTCCTGGAACACGGCATCGAGACCGGTGTGATCATGCGGCTGCCGTCGGGTGAGTTCATCGAGGTGCACCAGCCGCTCGGCCCGGTCGACGCCCACGGCCACGGCACGCTCCCCTACGCCGGCACCCCGGTGCCCAAGCGGATGAACCAGCTCGGTGTGGGCTCGATGGCCTCCATCCGGGGCTTCTTCGCCCCGGTCAAGGAGAAGCCGGAGATCGCGGACCAGATCGCCGCGATCGAGGCCCGCGAGGCCGAGGAAGCCGCCTCCGAGCGTCGCGAGCTGACCAGCGGCGGCCAGCAGTAAGAGCCCCGCTCCCCCGCTCGTCACGACGGCCCCGGCAGACATCCGCTGCCGGGGCCGGTAGCTGTAACCCCACCCCCCGACC
>CAXUNA010000643.1:1626-2528 GCA_964252095.1 uncultured Jatrophihabitans sp.
CCCCCCGGGGCGCCCCCCCAACCCCCCCCCCCCCCCCCGCCGCCCCCCCGCCCCCGCCCCCCCCGGCCCGCCGGGGGCCGTTCGCTGTCCGCGCACCCCGCGACACTGCCGAGCTGCTCCGCCGCGTCGGGCCGGGCGAGCACGCTCGGCCGGGGCCGACGGTCGGACCGACGCCCGTTGTGCCCGGGGCGCCACGCGTTCAGAGTCCGCGCGCATCAATGCTGCACAACTGCTGCCTGGACGACGCGGATGCAGCACTGCTGCAAGCGGACACGGCCCGGCGAGGCCGCTCGACGTACGCACGCGGCGACGGCGGCCAGCCGTGGCCCGGTCACACCCGGGGACCCGCCAGGCGCGTTGGGGTGCACAGGACGCGACGCGTGGAGAGTCCGTGTGCAGCAGTGCTGCAGAAGTGCTGCCTGGACGACACGACAGCAGCAGTGCTGCAAGCGACCACGGCCCGCCGAGCAGGGCCGTCACGCGTGCCCACCGGCAGGGGGCTTACAGCCGACCCTCGGGGCGCACCCGGCGTCGTCCAGCCGCGTCGAGGCCACTTGGCGCACACACGCAGCGACAGTGGCGACCAGTCACCCCGCGGACCCGGCCCGCAGGCCCGGGAGCGAGCAGGACGTCACGGCCGCCACGGGCCCGCGCAGCTGTGCTGCACAACTGCTGCCTGAACGACACGGACGCAGCAGTGCTGCGGCGAGAACGCCACCCGGGCGCCTCGCACGGTGCCGCTGACCGGGCGCCGACGCCCAATGCCCGCCACCCGTTGCCCCGCCCATGCCCTGGGCCGGTGAGCCTCCGGGCGCGACAGGCGGCATCAGTGATCGATGCATTGCGACATGTCGCCTGTGGAGTCTCAGCGCTTCGTTGACAGGTGATGTCTCAGGCGATCG
>CAXUNA010000644.1:0-2521 GCA_964252095.1 uncultured Jatrophihabitans sp.
GCGTCGTGCGGGCGCCGACGTCCTCACCGTGGGCTGGCGCCCGCCGCGGCGAGGTCACGGGCGAGGGTGAACGCGATCCCGACGCGCCGCGAGACACCGGTCAGCACCACCCGTCGACCGCTCAGCTCCTCGCCGTCGCCACTCACGGTGGCTCAGACCTGGACGTCGTCGACGTCGTCGGTGCCGCGCCCGCGCTGCGACCAGCTGTCCCGCCACCGGTCGATCCAGCCCTCGGCGAACGAGACGACCTTCGACACCTCCGGCGAACGGGGCGCGACGCCGCGTGGCCGGGTCGGGGCGACCTCGATGGCGCCGAGGACGTCGTCGCCGAGTTCGCCCAGGCGCTCGGTGGACAGGGCCGCGGCGACGGGCGGCAGCAGGGTGTCCCGCAACGCGGTGGTGAGCGCGGTCCAGCGGGTGACGACCTCGTCGAGCACCGGCGCGACGAGCTCGGCCGTCAGCTCCAGATCCTCGAGCCGGCGCAGCTGGTGCTCGAGGGCGCGGTGGCGGGCGAACTGCTCGTCGGCCGCCTCCGCGCCGTCCGGGGCGTGCTCGCGGACCTGCGGCAGGACGTACTGCTCCTCGGCGACCAGCACCCCGACGATCTGGATGACGATCCGCTCGATGCTGGCGGTGACGTCGGCGCCCTCGCCGTCCGCGAGGCTGCCGTCGACATCGGCACGCACCGCGGCCAGCTCCCGCCCGATGCCCTCGTGGTAGCTGCTGACGACGTCGACGACGCTCTGGGACGGGTCCTGCTTCTCGGCCATGACGTCGATCCTGCCAAACGGCCTCCCCCGACCACCGTGCCGCGACACCGAGCTCTGGAAACATGGCCGCCCGTGAGCGAACCGGCGACACCCGACACCGACCCCGAGACCTCCGGCGGACCGGAGCGACTCATCACGCTCGTCGACGCCGTGGTGGCGATCGCGATGACGCTGCTCGCCCTCGACCTGCGGCCGGAGATCACGGGTGTCGTCACGTCACGCGTGCTGGCCGACTACTTCAGCGAGTACGAAGCGCAGTACATCGCGTTCGTCGTCGCGTTCGTGATCATCGCCCAGTACTGGGTCGTGCACCACCGGGTGATGCGTACTGTCGTGCGGCACGACGACGCCCTGACCTGGGCGACGATGCTGTTCCTGTTCGGCATCACCCTGCTGCCGCTGACCTCCTTCATCACCGGCAACTACGACGCCCCACTCGCCACCACGATCTTCGCCGGCAGCCTGGTGCTCCTGAGCATCTCGCTCGCCCTCATCTCCGAGGTCGTCGTCCGGCGCGGCCTCCGCGACGCCCCGGTCGATCCCGTGATGCAGCGCCGTGGCCGGTGGCGGGAGGTGACCACCGTGTCCGTGCCGCTGCTGATCGCGGTGCTCGCGTGGTTCGTCCCCCACGTGTCGTACCTGTTCTTCCTGCTGTTCCTGTCGGACGTACCGGGACGCCTCGCCACCCGGCGGATGCGGGCCCGGACCACCGCACCTTGAGCAGCACGGGTGGACGTGCGGTGTCCACCCGGAACTCCACCCGTGGACCGATCCGCGGACGCCGTCGGGACGGCAGTGTCGTCGTCGAGAGGAAACACCCGACGGCACAAGGAGTTCACCATGACGGACATGGAGCAGGCCCTCACCATCAGCAGCATCATCTTCGGCGTGGTGATGCTGACGCAGTACGGCCGCCGCAGGTACAGCCTCCACAAGCTCATCCAGCCGGTGCTGACCGTCGGCCTCGTCGGGTTCTTCTACCTCCGCGGGATGCCGGGCAGCGGGGCCGACTGGGCGGTGTACGGGGTCGGCGCGGCGATCGGACTGGGCTTCGGGATCGTCACGAACGCGGCCACCGGGGTCGAACGCGGCGCCACCGGCCGAGTCTTCACCCGTTGCGGCCCGGCCTTCCTCACCGCCTGGGTCGCACTGGTGGCCGCGCGGATCGTGTTCATCGCGCTCGCCGACCACAACGACGCGTTCCGGTCGCACCTCGGCCGGTTCATGGTCGAGCACGGGATCGTGCAGGACGCCATCGCCCCGTTCTTCGTCATCATGGCGCTGGTCACCGTGGTCTCGCGGGTCGCCCTGGTCGCCGCCCGGGCCCGGAACGCCCGGCCCGTCGAGGCCGGCACGGAACTCGGGGTGCCCGCCGCCGTCTGAACCGCTGCAGCGAGCAACGTTGCCGGAGCACGACAGTTGCAGAGCACACCAGTTCACCCGGAGGCTTTCACGAGCCCCCGGGTGAACGCGTATCTGACGGCGGCGGCGCGGTCGGCGAGATCGGCCTTGGCGAACAGGTTGTTGATGTGGGTCTTCACGGTCGCCTCGCTCACGACCAGGTGGGCGGCGATCGCGCGGTTCGACAGGCCCTCCCCGATCAGCGTCAGGACCTCGAGCTCGCGCGGCGTGAGGTCCGGACCGGGAACCGTCGGGCCGGCCGTGGGCGGCGCCGCCGGCGCCGGACTGCCACCCGCCACCGCCCCGCTGGCCGAGGCGACGAGCCGGCGCTGGACCTCGGGGTCGAGCAC
>CAXUNA010000645.1:0-2506 GCA_964252095.1 uncultured Jatrophihabitans sp.
GACCCCCGCCCTGAAACATCGCGAGTGGCGACCTACGGCGGTGAATGGCGACAAACTTCTCGCCACTGACCGCACGGGGTCGCCACTCGCGTGGACGGACGAGGCCGTTCATCGCCGTGTGTCACGCGTGCGCGGACACCGGTGTGACGGATGGGGTTGTCCGTCCACAGGCCCGCGTGTCGTCCACAGCCGGACTCGTCCTCGACCGGTCGACGACGATGCGTCCCACTCTGCTCACGTGACCTCGACCCGACTCGCGTGGGGAATCCGTCTCGACGCGGAGAACGCCCAGCTCCTCGACCACCTGCGACGGATCGCTCTCGCCCTCCCTGCGCACTGCGTCTTCGTCGGACAGACGGCTGCTGTCGTGCACCGTCTGTGGGTCCCCTGCCCGGAGGGGCCAGTCGAGATCGCCCACACCGCGAGCGGCCGCGGCCGGAACATGAGTCGCACCACCCGCAGGGAGTTCATCGGGAGCCGTCGCGAACTGCGCGATGAGGACGTCGTGGAGGTCGACGGCATCCGGGTCACCACGCCGGGACGAACCTGGCGCGACCTCGCCGGCCGGCTGCGGCTGGTCGAACTCGTCGCACTCGGTGACAGCGTCCTGCGCGCCGGGGTTCAGGAAGATGAGCTCGCCCAGCTCGTCACACGGACAACGGGACGACGAGGATCACGGAACGCCCGCGCCGCGATCCCGTTGCTGGACCGGCGGAGTCGGTCGCGCCCCGAGAGTCACGTCCGGTTCGAGCTCCTGGTGGACGGCTGGCCCCGCTTCGAGGTCAACACCGTGATCCGCGACCGACACGGGGGCTGGCTCGCCGAGCCGGACCTGTCCAACGACGAGTTCCGGATCGCGCTCGAGTACCAGGGTTCTGGCCACGTGGAGCTCGAACGCATGCGTCGTGACCTCACCCGTGGCACGTGCGTCGCAGGGGAGTTCTGGCAGATCCTGCCGGTCGGGCCGGCCGAGGCGTTCAGCCATCCGGACCGGCTGCGACTGGCCGTCCGGGCGATGCTGCTCACGGCCGGCTGGCGCCCCGGCTCCCCGGCCGCCCCGTGAGTGGCGACAAGATCCGATGAGTGGCGAGGAATTGTCCACCACTCACCGCACGAGGTCGCCACTCGCGAGGACCCGGTGGCCGCGCCTCGCGCACTCCGGACCGGAGGGCGGGTCAGGCCGCGTCGAGGCGGGCGAGTTGGTCGGCGGAGAGTGTGAGGTCGGCCGCGGCGGCGGAGTCGGTGATGGAACTCGGCCGCTTGGCGCCGGGGATCGGGATGACCACCGGCGACTGCGCGAGCTCCCAGGCCAGGGCGACCTGCTGGGCGCTGACGCCGAGTTCGGACGCCACCGTCGCGAAGGCCGGATGGTCGTCCGAGAGCCCCTTGGCCGAGGTCAGGCCGCCGAGCGGGCTCCAGGGCAGGAACGCCAGGCCGAGTTCGGCACACACCTCGATCTCGGGGGCGCTGCTGCGGAACGCCGGCGAGAACTGGTTCTGGACGCTCACCAGGGCGTCGCCGAGGACGTCGTGCGCCTGCCGGATCTGGGCGGGGTCGGCGTTGGACAGGCCCACCGATGCGACCTTGCCGGCCTCGAAGATCTCCTTCAGCGCACCCAGCGTCTCGGCGTAGTCGACCGCCGGGTCCGGTCGGTGGTGCTGATAGACCGCGATCTGGTCCACGCCGAGCCGGGCGAGCGAGTCGTCGACGGCCGCACGCAGGTGCGCGGCGGATCCGTCGATGTCCCAGCCACCGCCGTCGGTCCGGACGTGCCCGCCCTTGGTGGCGAGCAGCACCCGGTCGCGCACGCCGAGCTCGTCGAGGATCGACGCGATCAGCCGCTCGTTCTCGCCCTGGGCGCCGGCGCCCTTCTCGTCGCCCGGCCCGTACGCGTCGGCCGTGTCGAACAGGTTGACGCCCGCGTCGAGCGCCGCGCGCACCGTGTCGACCAGCTGCTCGCGCGGCTGCGTCCCGGTCTGGTCGAACGTCATCAACCCGAGGCCGACGGCCCCGACCTCGTGACGCCCGACGGTGTCGTTGCCGATCTGTCGTGTCTGCACACCGGCCAGCGTGCCCACGGACGCGACGACGATCGCGTCAGACCTCGAGTTCGAGCACCCGCTGCCGCGCCTCGAGCGCCCGGTGCTGCTCACGCTCCCACAGCCGCCCGAAGGTGAACCCGTTCTCCCCGCGGGCGCCGGCGGCCGCGGGGAGAACGGGCAGCAACGCCGCGGCGACGACACCGTCCTGGTGGTCCCCGAGGATCGTCTGCACCGCCTTGTGGTGCTTTGCCGCCGCCCTGGCCGCCCGCCGCGCGGACCGGTCGCCGACGGTTTGGATCAGCTCCTGGGCGTACCGCGCGCGCTTCGCAGCCTTGCGTGCACGGTGCAACAGTTCGTCGTCGGCCTGCTCGACCGCCTGCCGCAGTCGCCGGTCGGCGCGACGCGACCCGGCGGTGGCGGCGTCACGCAGCGCCCGGCGGCCGCCACGCGCGGCCGCGGTGAAG
>CAXUNA010000646.1:0-2502 GCA_964252095.1 uncultured Jatrophihabitans sp.
GCAGTGCGACCAGGTTCTCCCGCAGCTCCGACAGCGACGTGTGCACGCCGGTGTTGATCTCGACGGTCGACGCGTGCAGTTCCGCCGCGTACGACGACACCGGCAGGGTGGTCAGGACGTCCGGGGCGCGGGTCGCGAGCGCGCCCGAGCGCAGGTCGATGAGGTGGAGCTCTTCTTCGACGCCGAGTGCCGCCGCCCCGCCCGACGCCGCCATTCGGCTCAATCTAGGGGGAATCGGATGACGGTGGGGTTAACCCGGGTCGACCCACAGCGACCCTGGCCGTCGGTCACGTCGCCGTGGTCGCGGGACAGGGTGTCCGCAGCGACCACGGCGCCGTGCTCGACGGGGCGATCCTCAGCCGAGGGTGAGCGTCACGTCGTCCACGAGGAACGACGTCTGCAGACTGTTGTCCTCGACACCGGTGAAGGTCAGCGCGGACGTGCCCACCGGCGGCGGGGTGACCGTGAACGTCGCCTGCTGGTAGGCCGCGCTCCTGCCGAGGTTCGAGTACGCCGCCCCCGGGATCGCCGTGCCGCCGAACGACACGGTCAGGGTGTCGTACGCCCTCGTGGTCGACGTCTCGGCGGAGACGACCCGGTACCAGAACGAGACCGTCACCGAGCAGCCCGCGGGGACCGTCACGGCCTGGCTCGCGGTGTCGGTGTGCGAGGACCCGTACCCGTCGAGGTAGGCGACCTTCGTGCCGGCATGTGCCGGCCGGGAGGTCGTCGACGTCGAGATGACGCCCGAGCTCGTCGTCCAGCCGCCGGTGGTCTCGAAGCCGGTGTTCGTCAGCTTCTGACCCGGCGAGGAGCACGCGGCGCCCGTACCGGAGACCGTGATCGTGAACGTCGTGCTGCCGCTGGCGGTCCCGCTCGTCGCGGTGACCGTGACCGGGTACGAGCCGCCGGCCGTCGGCGTGCCGGACACCGTGCCGCCGGCCGGGTCGATGGTCAGACCGGCGGGCAGCCCGGTCGCGCTCCAGGTGTAGCTGCCGGTCGGGGTGGCGGTCAGCGTGAACGGGGTGATCGCGGTGCCGACCGTCGCGGTCTGCGGACCGGGGTTGCTCACCACGACCCCGGTTCCCGTCGTGCAGGTCGGGTCGGCCGCCTGCGCCGGGACCTTGACCGCGTCCCACGCCGCCTTGACCGTGGTGAACGCCGCACAGCTGCCCGCGCCGAGGTTCTTCGCCGCGGTCAACGTGGCCGTGCGGTACTTCGGGTACGTCATGCCGGAGGTCTTGGCCAGCATGGCGTTGTAGAAGACCGTCAGCGCCTGCTGCACCCCCAGGCCGCCCGCGACCGTCGCCCCGGTGCACTTCGAGACCTTCGCGCCGCCGGGCGCCGCCTGGCCGCCGGCCACGAGGTAGTACCAGTGGTCGAAGGGACCGGCCGCGGCGTGGGTCTCGGCGCTCGGGATGGAGGCGGAGTAGCAGGCGGGGTCGCCGACGCTGGTGGGGTCGGCCATGTTGCGGATCGGGCCGGCGCCGACCAGGTCGACCTCCTCGCCGATCGTCCAGTCCGGCGGGTCGAACGCGCTGGTCTGGTTGTCGAAGAACTCCAGCGAGGTGCCGAAGATGTCGCCGGTCGCCTCGGAGACACCGTTGCCGGACTGGCCGCCGGGGGTGGTGGAGTCGATGGCGTGGCCGAACTCGTGGCCGACGACGTCCTGCGCCGAGATGTACTGGTCGTCGGTGTTGTGGCCGACGCTCACGCCGGAGCCGTCCCAGTACGCGTTCTCGTCGTCGAGCCCGACGTAGAGCGGGAAGCCGCGACCGGAACCGTTGATGCCGTTGCGGTTCAGCCACGTGCCGAGCATCGAGGTCTCGTGCTGGACGTCGTAGAGCGCGTCGACGCAGCCGGTCTCGATCGAGGTCGGGTTGCCGGTACCCCAGACGTCGTCGGTGCCGGTGAGCACCGACTTGGAGGAGAAGTTGCGGCAGGAGACACCCGGCCGGCTGGGGTCGGTCATCGACCACGACGACCCGGAGCCGCTGGTGGTGATCGCCACCGGGTTCGGGCCGTTGTACGCGGCGTTGCCGGTGCCGTCGGAGACCTCGTCCCACGTGCTGCGGACCTTGCCGGAGGTGGCGTCGACCACGACGTGCAGCCTGCTCGGGATCGCGCCGTGGAAGCCGGTGACGACCGATTCGTAGGCCAGGGCGGGGGTCGCCGCGGTGGCGTCGACGATCTCGGCGGTGCTCTGCACGCTGCCGCCCGGCAACTGCTTCCCGGCGGTCGCCGCGGCGGTGGCGGGCGTCAGGGTGGCGGTGGTGCCGAGCGTGAGCGCCTTCTGCTGACGCCCGGTCGACGTGGACAGCACCGTGCCCGCCGCGTCGGTCACCACGACGAAGTCGCCACCGAGCACCGCCAGACCGTGGTAGGTGCGGTCGTAGGGCACGTACTGCAGGCCCTTCGCGCCGGTCTGCGCGGCGTGTGCCACGTAGGCGTCGCCGGCGGCCGCGTGGATCGCGGCGGGCCGGGCGGCGACGAACGCGGACG
>CAXUNA010000647.1:0-2494 GCA_964252095.1 uncultured Jatrophihabitans sp.
GCTCACAGGGCGCTGCCGGGGTCGAGCCGGGGATCGCCGAGGGCGACGACGGCGTCCGGCACGCCCTCGGGGGTGAGCGCCTCGACCTCGAAGACGTGGCCCATCCGGTCGCGTTTGGTCTGCAGGTACCGCAGGTTGTGGGGAGTCACCTGCACCGGCAACCGGACGTTGCCGAGCACGGTCAGCCCGTAGCCCTCCAACCCGACGCGCTTGGCCGGGTTGTTCGACAGCAACCGCATGGTCCGCACGCCGAGATCGCGGAGGATCTGGGCGCCGGTGCCGTAGTCGCGGGCGTCGGCGGGCAGGCCGAGTTCGAGGTTGGCGTCGACGGTGTCGGCGCCCTCGTCCTGGAGTTGGTAGGCCTGCAGCTTGTGCAGCAGGCCGATCCCGCGGCCCTCGTGGCCGCGCATGTACAGCACCACGCCGCGGCCTTCTGCGGCAACGGCGGCGAGCGCCGCCGCCAACTGCGGCCCGCAGTCGCACCGCAGCGAGCCGAAGACGTCGCCGGTCAGGCACTCGGAGTGGACCCGGACGAGGACGTCCTCGGCGTCGGGCGCGTGGTCCGACCCCTCGGGGAGCGTGCCGATGTCGCCCATCACGAACGCGATGTGCTCGCGGGCGTCGTAGGTGCTCCGGTAGCCGATGGCGCGGAACAGCCCCTGCTCGAGGGGCACGTTCGCCTCCGCCGCGCGCTCCACGAGCCGCTCCCGGTTGCGCCGGTACGCGATGAGCGCGGCGATCGAGATCAGCGCGAGGTCGTGCTCGTCGCAGAACACCCGTAGTTCCTCGGCGCGGGCCATGCCCGACGGGTCCTTCTCGCTGACGATCTCGCACAGCACCCCGACCGGGCGAAGGCCGGCGAGCACCGCGAGGTCGACGGCCGCCTCGGTGTGCCCCGACCGGCGCAGCACGCCGCCCTCCTTGGCCCGCAACGGCACGACGTGGCCCGGCCGGGTGAAGTCGGCCGCGGTGGACGACGGGTCGGCCAGCAGCCGGATGGTGTGGGCGCGGTCGGTGGCGGAGATGCCGGTGCTGGCGGAGTCGCGGGCGTCGACCGTGACGGTGTACGCCGTGCCACGGCGGTCCTGGTTGGTCCGGAACATCGGCGGCAGGTCGAGCCGGTCGGCCTCGGACTCCGGCAGCGGCACGCAGATGTAACCCGACGTGTACCGGACCGTGAACGCGATGAGCTCGGGCGTCGCGAGTTCCGCGGCGAAGATCAGGTCGCCCTCGTTCTCGCGGTCCTCGTCGTCGACGACCACGACGGGCTTGCCGGCCGCCATGTCCGCGATCGCCCGCTCGACGGTGTCGAGGCGGGTGGAGCTCTGGGTGTCGGTCATGCGGTCTCCCGGTCGCGGACCTGCAACAGCCGCTCGGTGTACTTGGCGAGCACGTCGACCTCGAGGTTGACGGCGTCACCGGCCTGCTTGCTGCCGAGCACGGTGGCGCGCAGCGTCTCGGGGATGAGGCCGACCTCGAACCAGTCGGCGCCGTCGTCGTCGACGCCGACGGCCGCGACGGTGAGCGAGATGCCCTCGACCGCGATCGAACCCTTCTCGGCGACGTAGCGGGCGAGGTCCGCGGGCACCGCGAACCGGACCAGGTCCCAGTTGCTGCCGGGGGTCCGCGACACGATCCGGCCGGTGCCGTCGACGTGGCCCTGGACCACGTGGCCGCCGAGCCGGGCGTCGGCGCGCACCGCCCGCTCGAGGTCGACCGGGTCGCCGGCCGCGAGGCCGCCGACGGTGGTGCGCGCGAACGTCTCGCCCATGACGTCGAAGCTGATCTGCTGCCGGTCGCCGTAGGCGTACCACCCGGTGACGGTGAGACAGACGCCGTTGACGGCGATCGACGCGCCGTGGGTGATGTCGTCGGCGCCCCTGGTGGCCCCGCTCGTCAGGACGCCGCCGTCACCCTCGCGGGTGACCTCGACGACCTCCCCCAACTCCTCGACGATGCCGGTGAACACGGGCTCAGTCCTCTCCCCAGGTGTCGCCGCGGTGGCGGTCCGGAACGTCGGCGTACCGCGGGTGGGCGACGACGCGCAGGTCCTCGCCCACGCGCTCGACGCTGTCGATCCTCAGTGTGACGGCATCGGCGAGGGTTTCCACCCCGGCGTCGGCGAGCAGTGACGGACCCGACCCCAGCAGCAGCGGCGCGAGGTACCCCACGACCTCGTCGACCAGCCGGGCCTCGACGAACGCGCCGGCGACGGTCGGGCCGCCCTCGACGAGCACGTGCCGCACCCCGCGGTCGAACAACGCCTTCAACGCGAAGCGCGGCACGGCCGTGTCGAGCAGCACGGTCTCGGCGGCGTCGTCGAGGACCCGCGCGGTGTCCGGGACGCGGTGCCGGCGGTCGAGCACCACCCGCAACGGCTGGTGGGTGCTGTTCACGCCGTCGAGGTCGCGGACGGTGAGCTGCGGGTCGTCGACCAGGACGGTGCCGCTGCCGACCACGATCGCGTCGACCCGGTCGCGCAGCGCGTGCACGT
>CAXUNA010000648.1:0-2489 GCA_964252095.1 uncultured Jatrophihabitans sp.
GGCCCGCACCGTCACACGTCGACGGTCGGGTGCCGGGCCTCGGGCGTCTGTCCTGCGCCCGCGCCACCGGTCCGCGCGCGGCACCGGGAAGTCGTGCCGTGATGTCGGTGACGGCCACCATGATGGACACCGTGCCCCGACCGACGACCCCGCTGGTCGGGCGCGCCGAGCCGCTCGCCGTCCTCACCGACACCGTCGACCAGGCCGTCACGGGCGCCGCCGGCGCCGTCGTGCTCTCCGGTGACGCGGGGGTGGGCAAGACCCGGCTGCTCGCGGAACTGCTCACCGAGGCCGAACGCCGTGCGGTCACGACGGTGGTCGGCCACTGCCTCGACTTCGGTGACACCGCACTGCCGTTCCTGCCGTTCACCGAGATCTTCGGCCGGTTGGCCGATGAACACCCCGACACCGTCGAGGCCGTGGTCGCGGCGCATCCCGACGTGCAGCGGCTGCTGCCCACCCACCGCCGGCCGGCGAACGCCGGCCCGCAGCCGACCGACGACCGGGTCGACCGGTCCGCGCTGTTCGAGGCGGTGACCGCGGCGTTCACCGAGATCGCGGCCGTGACGCCGCTGCTCGTGGTGATCGAGGACGCCCACTGGGCCGACGAGTCGACCCGCGACCTCATCGGCTTCCTGCTCTCCCGGCTCGCGGGCCAACGGCTCGCGGTCGTCGTCTCGTACCGCAGCGACGACCTGCACCGCCGGCACCCGTTGCGCCGCGTCGTCGCCGAGTGGGGTCGGCTGCCACAGGTCCGGCGCCTCGATCTCACCCCGTTGACGAGTGACGACGTCGCGGCCCTCGTCGGCGGGATGCGGCCGGACCTGCTGCCCGGCGCCATCCGCTCGATCATCGACCGGGCCGACGGCAACGCCTTCTACGCCGAGGAACTCGCGAGCTCCGCCGACGGTGCGAGCGGCCCGGGCGTCCCGCCCGACCTCGCGGACCTGCTGCTGGTCCGCGTCGACCGGTTGTCCGGCGGGGGCCGGCAGGTGGCGCGGGTGCTGGCCGTCGCGGGCCGCCCCACCCCGCACGACCTGGTCGGCATCGTCGCGGGTCTCACCGGCGACGCACTGGACGAGGCCCTGCGGGAGACCGTCGACGCCCACCTGGTCGAGGCCCGCGGCGAGGGGTACGCCTTCCGGCATGCGCTCATGGGCGAGGCGGTCGACGACGACCTGCTGCCCGGTGAGCGGGTCCGGCTGCACGCGGCGTTCGCCCAGGCGCTGCGCGACGAACCCTCGCTCGGCTCGTACGCCGAACTGGCCCTGCACGCCCGCGCCTCGCACGACCTCGCGACCGCGTTCGCGGCCGGCGTGCGCGCGGGCGACGAGGCGTTCGGGGTAGGAGCTCCCGCCGAGGCGGCCCGGCACCTCGAGCTGGCGCTCGAGCTGGTCGACCGGGTCCCGGACACCGACGCCGTGCGGCCGCGGTGGGAGCTCACGGCCGATCTGGCCGAGGTGTTCGTCGTGGCGGGTTACCCGGAGCGAGCCCGCGCCCTGCTCGACCACGCGTTGAACGACACCGCCCCGCGCACCCCGCAGGAGCAGGCCGATCTGCTGTACCACTCGGCGTTGCTGCACTACTACTTCGACGAGCTCGGCCTCGCCAGCGAATCGGTCGACACCGGCCTCGAGCTGCTCGCGGGCGGACCGACCGACCCGGTCATGATCGCGCTGCTGAGCATCAAGGCACGCGTGCTCGACGCGGTCGCGCAGTGGCGGGAGGCGCTGCGGGTCGCGCAACGCGCCGTCGACCTCGCCGAGGAGTCGGGACTGCAGGACTCGACGCTCGCCGGGGGGGGGGGGGCCGACGCCCGCGCCACGCTCACCGTGCTGAACCGGCGCACCGACGACACCGGCCAGACCCTGCGCAACCTGCGCGAGCTGGCCGACCGCGCCCGGCTCGACGGTGCGGTCACGGTGGAGCTGCGCAGCCGGCACAACCTCGGCACCGTGCTCTACGAGGCGGGTCGGTTGGACGAGGCGGTCGAGGCGTACGCCGAGGTCGTGGTGCTCGCCGAGCGCACGGGTCAGCTGTGGTCGCCCTACGGGTTGAGCTCGCGGATCGTGCGCAGCGTCGTGCTCTACGAACTCGGCCGGTTCGACGACGCGCTCGTGGGCCTCGATCTCCCCGACGCCCCGCCGACCCAGGTGTCGACGCTGACCGCCGCGCGTTCGACGGTCGCCGCGGCCCGCGGCGGGACCGATGCCGTGGCCGCGCGGTCCACCCGTGCCGACTGGCCGCTCGACCCGCAGCTCGCGGTGATCGGTGCCGCCGCGGAGGCCGAGATCCTCGCCCGGGCCGAGGGTTTCGAGGCTGGACGCACGCATCTCGACGACGCCATCGCGCTCATCGCCGAACGCTGGAGCGAGTCGCAGTTCATGGCGCGGGTACGCATGGGGGCGTTGGCGGTCGGCCGCGCCGCCGACCACGCGGGCGCGATCGCGGCGGCGAACCGGCCCGCGGTGCTCGGGTGGGCCCACGAC
>CAXUNA010000649.1:0-2472 GCA_964252095.1 uncultured Jatrophihabitans sp.
GGGAATCGACGTAGAGCAACGACGTCGTGGCGTCGACCACCGCCATCGCCGCGGCCTCGACGCCGGCCCGCGAATCGACCCCGATGACCACCCGCACCCGGTCGGCCAGCGCGCGCAGCCGGTCGGGATCGGGCTGCACCGGGTAGGCGACGAGGATGTCGCGGTCGTGCTCGGCCAGCAGGTCCGCGAACACCTCGGCCTCGCCGAGCGTCGCGACCGTCAGCCCCACCGCACCGGCGGCGAGCTGGCGCCGCGCGACCTCCACGCTCTTGTGGGTCTTGGCGTGCGGCCGCGCCGCGATCCCCCGCTCGTCGCAGAAGGCCTGGGTCGCGGCGATGTTGCGGTCGAGGAGCACCGGGTCGACGGTGACGAACGGAGTGGGGCGCACCTGCGGAATCCTGCCCCTCCCCGGATCGTTGACCAGACATGACCCAGACACCCCAGACCAGCGCCCCGAAGGTGACCAAGTCCGACGCCGAGTGGCGCGACCAGCTCGGACCCTCCGCGTACGCGGTGCTGCGGGAAGCCGCCACCGAGCGGCCGTTCGTCGGCGAGTACACCGACAACAAGCGGGTCGGCGTCTACAAGTGCCGTGCCTGTGACGCCGAGCTGTTCCGCAGCGAGGGCAAGTTCGACAGCCACTGCGGCTGGCCGAGCTTCTTCACCCCGCTCGCCGGCGACGCGATCATCGAGAAGGTCGACCGCTCCGGCGGCATGAAGCGCACCGAGGTCCTGTGCGCGAACTGCCACAGCCACCTCGGCCACGTCTTCGAGGGCGAGGGCTACGACACCCCGACCGACCTGCGCTACTGCATCAACTCGATCAGCATGACGTTCGACGAGTCCTGACCACGCGATTTTGCGAGATCTGGCGTCAGGGTGACGCCGGATCTCGCAATATCGGGGCAGGTCAGAACAGGACGAACCAGATCGCGAGGTAGTGGCACAGCGCTGCGACGATCGTGCAGGCGTGGAAGACCTCGTGGAAGCCGAAGGTGGCGGGAAACGGGTTGGGCCGCTTGGTGCCGTAGGCGATGCCGCCCAGCGTGTACGCCACCCCGCCCGCGATGATGAGGACCAGCGCCGCGACCCCGCCGCCGTGCAGGATCTCGGGGAACACGAACACCCCGACCCAGCCGAGCGCGATGTACAGCGGCACCCCGACCCAGCGCGGGGCGCCGGGCCAGAACATCTTCAGCCCGACGCCGAGCGCGGCGCCGATCCAGACCGTCAGCAACACCCAGTCGCGGGTGAACGGCGCCATGGCCAGCACGGCGATCGGCGTGTAGGTCCCCGCGATGAACACGAAGATCATCGAGTGGTCGAGCCGCTTCATCACGGCCCGGCCGCGCGGGGACCAGTCCAGCCGGTGGTAGCTGCCGGAGATCGAGAACAGCGCGACGATCGTCAGGCTGTAGACGGCCGTCGCGAGCGCTGCCGTGCCGCCGCGCAGGGACCAGGCGACCGTGACGAGCACGATCCCCGTGACGACCGAGACCGCCGCGGCTCCCGCGTGCAGCCAGCCGCGCATCCGCGGCTTGACCGGGAGGGCGTCGAGGGCGGCCTCGACCGGGTCGTGCGCGAGGGTGTCGGTCCGACCGGCCGGCGCCGAGGTCACGGCAGCGCCGCGACGAGCTCCGTGAGCTCCCGGCGGGTGCCCGTGTAGAACGGGATCTCCTCGCGGACGTGGCGCCGGGCGCCGGAGCCGCGCAGGTGGCGCATGAGGTCGACGATGCGGTGCAGCTCCCCCGCCTCGAACGCGAGGATCCACTCGTAGTCGCCGAGCGCGAACGAACTGACGGTGTTCGCCCGGACGTCGGGGTAGTCGCGCGCCATCAGCCCGTGCTCCTTGAGCAGGTCGCGGCGTTCGGCGTCGGGCAGCAGGTACCACTCGTAGGACCGGACGAAGGGGTAGACGCAGACGTACCGGCCGGGCGCCTCGTCGGCGAGGAAGGCCGGCACGTGGCTCTTGTTGAACTCGGCCGGACGGTGCAGCGCCATGTTCGACCACACCGGCGTGAGCGACTTCCCGAGCGCGGTGTGCCGGAACCGGCTGTACGCGTCCTGCAGCTCCTCGGCCGTCTCGGCGTGCCACCAGATCATGACGTCGGCGTCGGCCCGCAGCGCGCTGACGTCGTAGGTGCCACGCACGACGACGTCCTTGGCCGCCAGCTGATCGAACAGCTCGGCGACCTCGGCCACCACGCCGCTGCGGTCGTCCGGGAGCGGACCCGTGGCGGCGAACACCGACCACGCCGTGTAGCGGATGACCTCGTTGAGCTCGCGTGCCTTCTTGCCGTCGACCATGCCGCCATTGTGGCCGCTCAGGCTGTGCCGTTCACCAGCAGGCGAGCGGCGCCACGTGCCGACCCGATCACAGCCGGGACGCCGACGCCGTCGTAGGCGGCGCCCGCGACCGCCAGGCCGGGCCGCTCGGCGACCGCGGCGCGCACGGCGGCCACCGCGTCGGCG
>CAXUNA010000650.1:0-2462 GCA_964252095.1 uncultured Jatrophihabitans sp.
GTCAGGCGATGCCGCAGCTCGATGACCTGATGCGGGGCGCGGTGGGCCGGGGCGTGCCGGTGCCGGCCGCCTCGGGAGCTCGCGGAACGCCGCGTCCGGCACGGGGGGGTGCGAGATGGCGACGCGCTTCACCGGCCGTGGACGGGGTGGCGGTGCCGAGGGCGAGCCCGATGAGCAGGAAGCCGAGCACCGGCGTGCCGCGGACCCAGTAGACGTCGAGGGTGGAGTGCGCGAGCACGGCGACCTGGACCGCGATCGCGGGCAGCGCCCACGGGGTGCGCCTGCGCATCCGGAACACGACGACCAGGCCGCCGAGCTGGAGGACCACGAACGCCGCCAGCAGCAGGAACCCGCCCTCGGCCGCCTCGAGCAGGAACACGTTGTGTGGGTCGTCGGTGAGTGTGAGGTCGTCGATCGACCCCGCGAGGTAGTCGCCGATCCCCACGCCGACCACCGGGTGGGCTCCGATGACGGTCTGCGCGTCGGCGGTGTAGTCGCGGCGGACCTGGTCGGAGTACTCCACGGCAGTGGTGTCGCCGCGCAGCCGCGCCTGTTCGGCCACCGGCAGGACCGCGTACAGCAGACCGACGACGACCACCAACGGCACGGCACGCAGCACCACGTGCAGCGGATGACGTGCGTGCAGCAACATGTACACGACCAACCCGGCCAGCAGCCCGATGAGGGCGCCTCGGCTCTCGGTGGCGTAGACCGTCACGACGAACACCGGGAACAGCAGCCAGCGCAGGCGTTTCTCGGTCGAGGCGGTGAGGACGAGCAGGGCGGCGTCGACCAGGTACTGGCCGGCCGGGTTCTTCTGCACGCCGAGGACCTGGCCGGTGCCGCCGGGTGCGAGTACCCAGAACAACCCGAGGACCAAGGCCGCGAGGGTGAACAGCACGAAGGCGTCGCGGGTGGCCCGGCCGGTCAGCACGACGGCTCCGAGCAGCAGCGGGATGACCACCAGTTCGACCCGTTGTGCCGCGTTGACCACCGGTGACCACCCGGGGTGGGCCGCGGTGACCACGACCATCGCGGCCAGGTAGACCCCGACCGGGCCCGCCACCGGCCGCAACCGGCCCGCGCGGCGGCGCAACTCGGCGTCCTGGCCCAGGGCGAGGGCGAGCCCCACGGTGGTGACGGCGAGCAGCACGTCGGTCACCGACACGTTGAGCCCGCCGAACACCGAGCCGGCCACGCTGAGCTGGAACGGCAGCGCGGCGATCGCTGCCACCGCCGCGGCCCGGGGGCGCAGGACGAACACGGGGACGAGCGGCGCCACGGCGACGGCCAACGTGAGCACCGCGTGCCCCGACCCCCACCGCGCGGCGACGTACCCGGTCGCGACCGCGAGGAGGACGGCGACCGCGGCCAGCCGGGTGGTCGTCACACGCAGCACGTCGATCACCTCCGGTCGACCGGCGGGCGGCGGTCTTCACCGTGCAGTCTGACACCGTGAGCGCGGGGCGTCCCGTCGAGAATTGTCTTGTACTGCAGAGGTTTCTGCGCAGGAATGGTGCGTGGACAGCACCGCCGTTCAGCGGGCGGTGGCCCCGGGGCGTCGCTAGCGTCGTGGTGATCATCCGTCGCCCCGAGGAGGGCCTGGCCGTGCCGTCGCGAGCGATGTACGTGGGGACCAGTCTGGCGACCGCGCTGCGGGCCAACCTGTTCTCGGGCTCACCGCGGCGACGCCGCTACCTGCACGCGGTCGCCCGCCAGCCCCTGGAATCGGCCGCGGCCGAGACCCTGGTGGCGCTGCCCGAGACCACCCTGGCCGACCTCGTCGACGTCGACGCGCTGCCGCCGGTCGCGGTCGGCACGGCGTGGGCCGGTCGGGGGCGGTGGAGCCTCGGCGCGGCGGAACGCCTGGTCCTGCAGGCCCTGGTGATCGGACGGGACGTCCGCACCGCCTTCGAGATCGGCACGTACAACGGCGGCACCACCGCGCTGATCGCCGAAGCCATGGCGGCCGACGGCCGGGTCGTCACGCTGGACCTGCCGGCCCGCACGTTCGACCGCACCCAGTCACCCGAGGACCTCGACGGCGACCGCGTCGGCGAGATCTGGCGGGCGAGTCCCGCCGCGGACCGGGTCGAGCAGCTGCGCTGCGACAGCCTGCGGTTCGACCCCACCCCGTGGGAGGGGACGTGCGACCTGGTGCTGGTCGACGGCGCCCACGATCTCGAGCACGGTCGGCAGGACACCCGCACCGCACTGCGCCTCGTCCGCCCGGGCGGCATCGTGCTGTGGGACGACTTCACCCCGTACTGGACGGGACTGGTGCGCGGGATCGTCGACGGCGTCGACGGTGGACCGCTCGCGCGGCTCGCCGGGACCGACCTCGGCGTGCTGGTCAGTCCCGGCGGGACCGGATGACGGTGGCCGGCACGCCCGCCACCACCGCGTACGCCGGGACGTCACGCGTGACCACGGCGCCGGCGGCCACCACGGCGTGGTCACCG
>CAXUNA010000651.1:0-2461 GCA_964252095.1 uncultured Jatrophihabitans sp.
CCCCCACGGCCGCGATCACGGCCCACCCCGGCGCGCCCCACTGCAGCGCGAGGAACGTGTAGAGCGCGGGGAAGATGATCGGTTCGAGCTGGTAGCCCAGGCTCCAGATGCCCTGGTAGTCGCCGAGGCGTCGGGGGTCGGAGAGCTCGGACGTGAACCCCCAGTCCGAGGCGGACTGCCACAACTCGGCGCCGGTGATCGTGACGTGCCCCGCCCAGATCAGCACGATCGAGACCCAGCCGACGGTGTCGTGGGTGACCGCGATGACCGCGCACGAGACGACGAACGCCCAGCCCGAACGGCGGACGGCGCGCAGCGCACCCGGCACCGTCTCGGCCCCGCGGCTCGCACGTACCTGCAGCAGCACCGCGAGCACGGTGTTCGTGCCGAACAGCCACGCCAGCAACACCTTCGGCGCGTCGGTGCGTTCGACCAACCACAGTGGCACGACGACGTTGAGCAGGACCTGGTTCGACGACAGGAACCCGTTCGTGATCGACAGGATCACGAACCCGGTGTTGCGCCAGGCCGGTCCGCCCGCGTGCACGAGTTCCTCCACCCGACCCTCGGGGCCGGACGGATCCGCCGCGGCCGTCGGCTCGGCGCCGGGCAGCGGGGGCAGGCGGCTCACCATCACCGCGTTGACCAGCAGCACCGCGCCGGTGAACAGCGGCACCGCGATGATCGCCTCGCGGCTGCCGATGCCGAGCGCGACCCCGCTCGCCCCGGCGCCGAGGGTGTAGCCGACGTTGCGCGCCGCCCGCATCCGGGCGAGGGCGCCAACCCGGGTCTCGCGCGGGAAGACCGCGATCCGGTAGACGTTCCGCGCCGACATGCCCGATGCCTCGACCACCGCGAGCACCGACAACGCCGCGACGAACAGCACGAACCCCGACACCAGCGGCCAGGTGAGGTACAGCGCCGCCTCGAGTGCCGCCGCGACGATCCACAACCGTTTCGCGCCGATCCGGTCGGTCATCCGGCCGATCGGGATCGACAGCAGCAACGTCACGACCGCCGACACCGACAGTCCGATGCCCACCTGCGCGCCGGTCAGCCCGACGATCTGGGTGAAGAAGACGGCCGTGCCGGTGAGGAACGTGCCCGTGCCGAACGCCGAGAGCACCGACTGGACGACCAGGCTGCGCACGAGGGGGTCGGTCGGCAGCAACCGCCCGATCCGTCCCACGTCTGTGGAGTCAACCAGCACCGGCCAGCCCGTTCCAGCTCGCTAGGGTCGCCGCGTGTACCTGGAGAACCTGGTCTTCGACGCGGTCGCCCCGCAGCAGCTCGGCCGGTTCTGGGAGGCCGCGCTCGGGACCGAGCGGCTCACCGACGAACCGGCCGGCTTCGAGACGCGGCTCGCGTTCGGGGACGACGCCTTCCTCGACCTGTGCTTCCAGCGGGTCCCCGACGCGCCGTCCGATGCCGTGCGGCTGCACCTCGACCTGCTCGGCGGAACGCGGCAGGCGGCCCGCGTCGACGAGTTGCTCGCGCTCGGCGCGCAGCGCCTCGACATCGGGCAGGGCGACGTGCCGTGGGTCGTGCTCGCCGATCCCGCGGGCAACGCCTTCTGCGTCATGGAGGAGCGCGCGGCCTACGTCGACACCGGGCCGGTCGCGGCCCTCCCACTCGACTCCGCCGACCCCGACCGTGACGCCGCGTTCTGGTCGTGGCTGACCGGGTGGACCGACGCCGCGGGGAATGCGCCGCGTTCACTGCGCCACCCGTCGCGCCGCGGTCCGCTGCTGGAGTTGTGCCCGGAGCCCGCGGCGAAGGGGGCGGCGAAGAACCGGCTGCACCTCGACGTCCGGCTCGAGGCCGGCGACGACCCGGAGCGGGTCTCGGCCGGCATCGTCGAACGCGGTGGTCGCGTGGTGGACCACGACTGGGGCGACCTGAGGTGGCGCGTGCACACCGACCCGTCCGGGAACGAGGTGTGCGTCCTGCCCGCCCTGTCAGGATGAGGGCGTGGTCGAGCACACCGACGACGGCCGGTACATCGTCGTGGACGGACGCCGGTGGCGTGCGACCGACCCCGCGATCCCCGAGGAACGCGCAGCCGAACTCCGCTCGGTGCTGATGGGGTGGCGGCGGGCGGTGAAGACCGCGCGCGGCACCGATCGCGAACCCGCCGTCCGGGCCGGGGTGCAGGCGGCCAAGGTCGCGCTCGGCGAACGCGGCACACCTTGGTGGGAGCAGACCGACGACGAACGTCAGGCGCGTTGGGAGACCGAGGTCCCGGATCCCGCCGCGTTCAGCTGAACGCGGTCCGGGGCGGCACGGCGCGCCAGCGACCCGGCCCAGCTCACCGTCGCCAGCACCACCGGGGCGAGCAGGAGCGGCAGCCAGGCGTCGCGGCCGGGATCGCGGTCGAACCCCGGCCCGCGCCAGGCGGGCACGAGGTCGGGCACGAAGGCGACCACCACGGCCGTCGCTCCGAGTGCGAGGACGGCCGTGG
>CAXUNA010000652.1:0-2457 GCA_964252095.1 uncultured Jatrophihabitans sp.
CTCCCGTACTCCTCCACCCCGACGCCGACGGCCGGCGGCGGCGCCACGGTCGGTGACTCGTCCTACGGCGCGCTGACCGCGGGTTCGGTCCCCACCCCCACCACGGTGGACGGGGCCGCGGCGGGCGGCGGCGTGCCGTCGATCGACGCCGCGGGTTCGGGCTGGATCGCCACCGACCCGGGCGCGAATTACGGCACGGCCGCGGGCACCGTCCCGACCGGTTCGTACGTCGACCCGGGTGTGTACGGCGGGGCCGACCCCACGGGCGGGATCGCCACCGGCGCCGCACCGGGCATCGACCCGACCGGTGCAGCGGGCACCGGTGACGTCTCCATCGACCTCGACTCCAGCGGGCACATCACCTCGCTGGACGCGCCGGCCGGCCACGACTACGACATCACAATCTCCACCACCGTCGACGGCGTGACCACCAGCCAGCACGCGGTGATCGACGACGGTTCCGTCGGGTCATGACCGCACTCGCCACGTCCGGGACCGTGGACTGCTCGGGGTTGGTCTCGAGCATCCTGCAACGGTTCCGGGCGGTCGGCGCCCGGATCGCCGAGGATGTCGAGGGCGACCCGGGGACCGTGCGTGCCGCCTCGCAGGCCCAGCAGCAGCAGAGTCAGCAGCTCTCCCGACTGTCGCAGCAGGCCCGGCAGCGCAGTACCTCCCTCGCCTCGAGCTGGGAGGGCGGCGCTTACGAGGCCTACGCCGCGAAGATGGGCCGCACGTGCGACCAGCTCGACGACACCTCGAAGAAACTTGCGACCCAGTCGCAGAAACTCGCCCAGGCGGCCGCCGCCCTCGACGCCGCGACCCGGGCCATGACGGCGGTCCTCGCCGATTTCGACGGCAAGGCCCAGCAGATGATCGCGCTGGCGCGCACCGCGGCGCCGGGAGCGGTGAACGCGTTCGTCAGCGCCGCCAACGGCCTGGGGCAGTCGCTCGTCGACGTCGGGGAGAAGGTGCGGGAGGAGCTCTCCCGCGCGCTCGACGTCCTGGCGGGCAACGACCCGACCAAGCCCGACGACGGCAAGGACGACCCGAAGATCGAGCTCGCGAAGTCGGACTCGAAGTACGGGATCGACAAGTTCCTCGGCACGGACGACCTCGACGAACTCATGGGAAAGAAGGCAGATCCGTCGTCGACGCTGGGCAAGGTCGTCGACAAGACCAAGGGCACGGTCTGGAAGTGGGACAACGACGGCCAGCCGCTGTGGAACTGGGGGACCGGCGACACGACGTCGGTCCGCACCGACCTGCCCGGTGGCGGGGCCGCGGGCGCCGGCGGCAGCTACTTCCTCGGCCCGCAGGTCACGGCCGACGCCAAGGCCGGCTGGGAGGGCAACCAGGCTTCGGTCGACGCCGGCGCCAAGGTGACGCTCGCCGACGTCAAGGGCAACGCCTACGCCACCATCGGCCCCGGCACGGTGCAGGCCAACGGCGAGGCGTACGTCGGGGCCGCCGCGGACGTCAACGCCAAACTCGGCCTCGACGGCGGATCGTTGCACGCGGGTGCGTTCGCCGGCGGCAAGATCGAGGGCTCGGTGGCGGGTGACGTCGGCGGCATCGGGGCCGGTGTCAACGGGTCGCTGCGGTACGGCGTCGGGGCCGACGTCGACGCGAAGGCGACCTGGAACGACGGCGACATCCAGCTCGGGTTCAAGGCGGGTGCGGCGTTGGGGGTCGGCGGCAGCGTCGGCGGGAACGTCGAGATCAACCTGCCGAAGATGTGGGAGAGCTACGAGCAGTTCGACCCGGTCGGGGCGCAGACCCTGCGTGACGGCGCCACCTGGGTGGGGAACACCGCCACGGAGGCGAGCCACGCCATCGGGAACGCCGCCGACTGGTTGGAAGGGAAGTGACCCGGGTGTCCGCACCGTCCGTGGACGACCTCTCGGTCCCGCTCGCGTTCCAGCTCCCGCCGCGTTGGCAGCAGCTCGACCCCGAGACGAACGGCGCCCCGGGCTCGGCGATGCTCGCCCTGTACGAGGTGCGGGGCGAGACCTTCACCCCGACCATCACGATCGGCATCCAGCGCCGCACCGACTCCGCCACGCTCCAGCAGGTGGCCGAGGAGGCGGTGGCGAGACTGGCGAAGGTCACCGACTCGGTGGAGCTCGTCGACCGCCAGGAGGTCGGGTCCGGGAAGGCGCCCGGCATCACCCAGACCCTGCTGCTCGTGACCTCCTACGGCGGGGTGACGCAGGAACTCGTGCAGTCGCAGGTGCACATCGAGGTGCCGTTGGTGCCGCCGACCGCGGGTGAGGTGCCGGCCGACCGGCTCGCCATCGAGCTCACGGGCACCAGCGGTCGCGACCAGGCCACCACCGTCCTGCGCGACTTCCAGGCGTTCGTCGACAGCGTCCACGTCGAGGTCAAGGCCGAGGACCCCGACTCCGTGCCCCGCCACTCGTCCCCGCCCGCACCGACTCCGCCCACTCCGACCCAGGG
>CAXUNA010000653.1:0-1448 GCA_964252095.1 uncultured Jatrophihabitans sp.
AGTCCGGCCGGCACGCGGCCGAGGACGACAGCGGCCGGCTGCCCCGGATCCCCAACCCGACCCGCACCCACGTGCCCCGCCGGGCCGCGGGCGCCGCGCCCCGCCCGGCCCGGCGTGGCCTGCGGATCGCCGCCCAGACCATCGCCGCCGTGCTCTCGCTCGCGATCGTGGTCGGCACCGGCTGGGCCTGGCAGCAGCTGCGGACCTTCAAGTCCGACGTGTCGGTGGGTGCGGCCGTCGCAGCGCCCTCGCCGACCGGCACCGGCACGACCGGGCCGACCTACCCGAAGCGCGACCTCAACATCCTGCTGCTCGGCAACGACTCCCGGGCCGGCGCCACGGCCGACGAACTGCGCGCGCTCGGCACGCAGGACGACGGCGGCAGCGCCAACACCGACACCATGCTCGTCCTGCACGTCCCGGCCGACGGCAGCCGCGCCACCGCGATCTCGTTCCCGCGCGACTCCTACGTCGACATCCCGGGCTACGGCAAGTCCAAGCTCAACGCCGCGTACCCCGACGGCTACCAGACCGCCAAGGACCAGGGCGCGAACGAGGTCGCCCGCGAGAGCGCGGGCATCCAGGTGCTCATCTCCACGCTGAACCAGCTGACCGGGCTCACCATCAACCACTACGTCCAGGTCAACCTGCTCGGTTTCTACCGGATCAGCATCGCGCTCAAGGGCGTCCAGGTGTGCCTCAAGGAGGACGTCAAGGAGGCCAACTCCGGCATCGACCTCAAGGCGGGCACCCAGACGATCGAGGGCACCCAGGCGCTCGCGTTCGTGCGGCAGCGGTACGGCTTCCCCGACGGCCGCGGCGACCTCGACCGCATCCAGCGCCAGCAGTACTTCCTGTCGGCGGTGTTCCGGAAGGTGCTCTCGGCCGGCACGCTGCTGAACCCGACGCAGATCTCCGCGCTGCTCAAGGCGGTCAGCTCGTCGTTGCTCATCGACCCCGACCTCGACCCGCTCGCGCTCGCGTCGCAGCTGTCGAACCTGTCGGCGGGGAACCTCAACTTCTACACGATCCCGCTGGCCGGGGAGGACAACGACAGCCCCGCCGGCGACGTCATCCTCGTCGACCCCGACGCGGTGAAGACCTTCGTGCAGACCACCTTCTACCCGTCGACGGTGACCACGACGCCGGCCACCCCGACGACGCCCTCGACCGGCGCGACGACGAGCACGCCCACGGCCACCGCCACCACCGGCACGCCGACCGGCACCTCCAGCGCGCCGACCGCCGTCAACGGCGCCGACGCCGACTGCGTCTACTAGGCCGGGCTCCCGACCGGACCGGCCTACCAGCCGATCAGGTCGCGGCCGTCGTGCAGGGCGGCGTCCACCCGGTCCAGGTCGGCCGTGAGGTCGCGGTCGGCGAGGTCGTCGTCGAGGTCCGCGGCGAGCGCCTGCCACACCGCCGGGATCGCCCGGCCGTGCATCCGC
>CAXUNA010000653.1:1458-2452 GCA_964252095.1 uncultured Jatrophihabitans sp.
CCCGGCCGGGCATCCGCAGGGCCCGCAGCCCCGCCAGCAGCTCGCTGGCGATGACCGTCCGCATCGCGGGGACGACGGCGAGCGCCGCCCGCGCCGACAGCGACGCGAACGAGGCGTCCTCCTCGACGCCGCGGGAGATCGAGACCGACACCGTGGCGGCCGGCGCCGCCAGCAGGTGCAGGTCGCCCAGGGCCGAGCCCGCGACGTACTCCAGGGCGAGGACGCCGGACGCCCCCGGATGCGTCGGTTGCCCGAGGAACGCCGGCAGGTTCGTCATCATCGGCTCGCACAGCATCCCGAGCCGGCCACGGGACAACCGGGTCGCGGCGAGCACCGCGAGCCGGGCCGCGTCGAGGGCGACGGTGAGCGAGGCGGCGTGGAAACCGCCGTGGTGCGCGACCTCGACCGCGTCGAAGACGGGGTTCTCGGCGGGCGCGTTCATCAGCCGGGTGACGGTCTCCTCCGCCCGCGCGAGGGTGTCCAGCAGGGCGCCGTGCACCTGGGGGAGCGTGCGGAGCGCGAAGGGGTCCTGGATCCGGGCGGCCGCCGCGACCGTGCCCTCGGTGAGCTCGCGCATCCGCCGCGCGACGTACCGGCTCCCCGGGAACGGCGACACCCGCTCGACCAGGGGCGCGTAGGCCTCGGCGTTGCCGTCGACCGCGGCGAACGTCACCGCCGCGACCTCGAGCGCGCGCTGGGCGAGGTCGGTCATGGCTTCGACGGCCAGCGCCGCGTCGGCGATCGCCGCGGCGTTCGACGACATGAGGGGCAGCGCGTCGCCCGAGCCGATCCGCACCCCGCGGTCGACCAGCGCGAGGCCGATGGTCGCGAGCGCCCCGAGGTCTCCGGTGCCGAGGCCGCCGAGTTCCCGGACGGCGGGCAGCGGGCCGTCGGTGAGCAGCCCGACCAGGCCGTGGACGAGGTCCGGCGAGGCCCCGCTGCCGCCGGCCAGGAGCTGGTTTGCCCGGACGACGAGCGTGCCCCGCACCCGTTC
>CAXUNA010000654.1:0-2442 GCA_964252095.1 uncultured Jatrophihabitans sp.
CCTGCGAGGTCACCTTCGGCGACCCGTCGGTCGGCGGCGGCGAGCCCGCCCGCGAGCAGGGCGGTTCCGGTGAGCGAGAGCGCGATCCGCGACACGACCTTGTGCACGCTGGGAGACTACGTCCGCGGGTGCGGTTCGTCCTCTCCGGACGAAGAGAGTTCATCTGCCCAGACCGGGTGGTGGCGCCGCGCCCACGACGCGCTGACCCGGCCCGTACGCGCGCCCCGCATCGCCTCCTTGTCCTGCAGGGCCTTGTAGACGTGGCCGATCACGAGCAGGCCGAACCCGAAGGCCACGAGGTCGTGCACGAACGTGGCTCCGGTGCGGTAGCGCAGCGGCGCGAGCCCGGTCCAGTACATGAGCACACCGGTGCCGAGCAGGACCACGATCGCCCCGGCCGACAGCGCGGCGTTGAGCTTCTGGCCGGCGTTGAACTTCCCGACGCCGGCATTCGTCCCGCGCACGGCCGACGACCGCAGCCACCTCCGGTCACCGGGGACGAAGCGGCCCAGGCGCGCGAGGTCGAGGCGGTACGTCAGGGACGCGAGGCCCGCGAGGAGGGGGACCGGCAGGGCCAGTCCGCACCAGACGTGCACGGTCTCGACGACGTAGCGGTGACCGACGATCACCGAGATCGGTCCGAGGTAGAGCGCCGTCGCCGTGAGGATCAGGACGACGACGAGGACGCCGACCGCCACGTGGACGGCGCGTTCGGTCCGGTTGAACCGGTGCAGCTCAGCCGGTCGGCGAGTCACTGCGGCCATTGGACCTCCCCACCCAGCCGTCGACGTCGTACCCGCGCTGTTCCCAGTAGCCGCTCTGCACGGTGGACGTGAGTTCGATGCCCTGCAGCCACTTGCAGCTCTTGTAGCCGTACATCGGCGCGACGTAGAGGCGGACCGGTCCGCCGTGGGCCTGGGTGACGGGGTCGCCGAGCATCGAGGTCGCGATCAGGACGTCGTCGCGCCGGGCCTGCTCGAGGGTGAGCGACTCGGTGTACGTCCCGTCGAAGCTCGTGAACCGCAGGGCGGTCGCCGACGTCCGGACCCCGGCGCGGTCCAGCAGGTCGGCGACCTTCACCCCGCGCCAGGGAACGCTCGGCACCCGCCAACCGGTGACGCACTGGAAGTCGCGGACCAGCGAGGTCTGCGGCAACCCGGCGAGGTCGTCGAGGCTGAGCGACAGCGGCGTGTCGACGAGACCCGTGACCCGGAGCCGGTAGTCGGCGGGCGCCGGGACGGCGACCGAGCCGGTCACCGAGTAGTAGCGGAAGGTGGCGCCGAGCGGCAGCAGGCCGAGCAGGCCGCCGGGGTCGGGGACCTTGGCGATCTGCCGCGCGATCCCGTCCTGCAGCGTCCGGCCCGTGACGACGCCCGCGATGCCGAGCGCGACGACGCCGAGGAAGACCCGGCGGCCCACCGGTGTTCCTTCACCCGACACCACGACGACGGTACGGCGGGCACGCTCGCCGGGAAGGCTGGGCACATGCCGCTGCAGGGAGAGTACGAACCGAGCCCCGAGAAATGGGTCCGCGACCAGGTCGAGAAGATCGAGGGATCCGGGGGCACCGAGGGCAACGAATTGCGGGGGATGCCGGTCATCGTCCTCACGACCAAGGGCGCGAAGAGCGGGAAGCTGCGCAAGAACCCGCTCATGCGCGTCGAGCACGACGGTGACTACGTCGCCGTCGCCTCGAAGGGCGGCGCCCCCGAGAACCCGGTCTGGTACCACAACGTCAAGGCCGACCCGCACGTCGAACTGCGCGACGCCACCGAGGTCTCGGACCGCACGGCCCGCGAGCTCGAGGGCGAGGAGTACGACGCCTGGTGGCCCCGCGCCGTCGCCGCGTACCCGGACTACGCCGACTACCAGACCAAGACCGACCGCAAGATCCCGCTCTTCATCCTGGAGAAGTGACCCGGCGGCGGGGGGGGGGCCCGCCCCCCCCCCCCCCCCCCCCCCCGCCCCGCGGCCGCCCCCCCCCCCCCCGGCGCCCCCCCCGCCGGCGTCACGGTGAACTCGCCGCCCCCGGGGGTCGCCCGCCGAGGCGTCGCTCTCTCGTGTGCGCCGCTGAGAGCGGCACCGCTCTCAGTGGCGTAGGCACGGGGGCGGGGCGCGCACCTCGAGGTCCGAGCGCCCATTCAGTTGCAGACTGCAACAGTTGACCGGATCCGGACGTGGTTCGGGGTGTTTGTCCGCCGATCACCCCTCCCGACGTGTGAAGATCGACCACCGTGCGGATCAGATGGGTGGCTCTCACGGCGATCGCCGCGGCCTCGGTCGCGTTGACCGGCTGCAGCTCCGGCCCGGGAGCCGCCGGATCGACGTCGGCATCCGGCCCGGGATCGGTCTCCGGATCCCCGCCCGGCGTCGCGTCGGGCACACCGTCCTCGGCCCCCGCGTCGAGCCGACCCGCACCGGCAACGTCGAGCCGGCCCGCCC
>CAXUNA010000655.1:0-2438 GCA_964252095.1 uncultured Jatrophihabitans sp.
GTCGCTGTGGATCGCACGCACAGCAGCGCATTCGAGGCGGAGCAGGAATACTCATCGCGTGACCAGCGCCGGCCGCGGAAGCCACCGCCGACCCGACGACGAGGCGGACGGGCCGGTCACGGCGAACCACGGCGGCCCCGGCGACGTGGAGTCCACGAGCCCGGTCGCGACGGACGTCGCCGCGACGAACGGCACCGGTCCGTTGGCACCGTCCTCACACGGCGGCGCGAACGGCTCGAACACGCAGCAGTTCGCCCCGCACCCGCAGTCCAGCTCCTTCCACATCCACCCGGACCGGCAGCGGTCCGACCCGGAGGCCGTCACCTTGCAGCCCGCTCTCGCGGACACCCGCCCCAGCTCGCCCCGCTCGCCGGTCGTTCCGGCCGAGGTGGCCGACCGCATCGCCGCCAACGTCGGCCTCGCGATCGAGGGCAAGCCCGGCGTCATCCGCCTCGGCCTCGCCGTGCTGTTCGCGCAGGGTCACCTGCTGCTGGAGGACGTCCCGGGCGTCGGGAAGACGACGTTCGCCAAGGCGCTCGCCCGGTCGATCGACGCCTCGGTGCGGCGCGTGCAGTTCACGCCGGACCTGCTGCCGAGCGACATCACCGGGGTCAGCGTGTTCAACGCCGAGGCCCGCGACTTCGAGTTCCGGCCCGGCGCGATCTTCGCCAACATCGTCGTGGGCGACGAGATCAACCGCGCCTCCCCCAAGACCCAGGCGGCGCTGCTGGAGTGCATGGAGGAGGACCAGGTCACCGTCGACGGCACGACGTACGCGCTCGAGCAGCCCTTCCTCGTCATCGCCACCCAGAACCCGCTGGACATGGAGGGCACCTACCCGCTGCCCGAGGCGCAGCGCGACCGGTTCACCGCCCGGCTGTCGATGGGCTACCCCGACCGCCGGGCCGAGATGGAGATGCTGCTCGAGCACGCGTCGGCCGACCCGCTGTCGATCATGCAGCCGGTCTCCGACGCCGCCGAGATCCGCGCGGTCATCGAGGAGGTCCGGCGGGTGCACGTCGCCGACGCCGTGCGCGGCTACGCGGTCGACATCGCCGAGGCCACCCGCCGCAGTCCGGAACTGCGCCTCGGCGCGTCACCCCGCGCGACGTTGCAGCTGCTGCGCACCGCGAAGGCGTGGGCCGCACTGGACCGTCGCGACCACGTGCTGCCCGACGACCTCGTGGCGCTCGCCGCGCCCGTGCTCGGGCACCGGCTGATCGTCACGGCCGACGCCCACGTCCGCGGGCGCACCCCGGCCGACGTCGTCACCGCGCTGGTGGCGGGTCTGCCGCTCGACTCCGGCTCCCCCGCCCGGGCCTAGGCGCGCCGTGTCGCAGGATCCCGGAGCTCCGGGTACGCGTTCGGCAGCGGTCGCGCGCCGGCGGCTCGACCTCGGCGGGCTGTGGCGCAGCACCACGCCCCGGGCCCGCACCCTGCTCGTGGTCGGCGTGGTCCTGCTGCTCGCGGGCCTCGTCCTGCGGGTCACCGACCTCGTGCGGATCGGCGTGTTCGTCGTCGTGCTGCCGCTCGTCGCCGCGGCGGTCGTCACCCGCGCGCGGTTGCGGGTGGCGTGCGCGCGGCACAGTGACCCGCCGCTCGCCGTCGCGGGTTCCGCCGTCGAGGTGGTGCTGACCCTGACCAACCGGTCACTCGTCCCCACCGGCGCGCTGCAGCTGGAGGACCAGATGCCTGCCCACCTCGAGGGTCAGGCCCGGTTCACCCTCGCCGGTCTCGGCAGCCAGGAGTCGCGCGCCGTGGTCTACCGGCTGGCCGACGTGCGGCGCGGCCGGTACGTCACCGGCCCGCTGCGCATCCGCATCGACGACCCGTTCGGCCTGGTCGAGGTGGTCAGGAGCTTCACCGGCCGGTCCGAGGTGCTGGTGACCCCGAAGTCCGAACCGCTGTCGGCGCCCGGTCCCGCGGTGGCGTGGGACGTCGGCGACAACGCCGGCTCCCGCTCGGGCGGCGCCCACGGCGCCGAGGACGCGTCGATCCGCGAGTACCGGCACGGCGACGACCTGCGCAAGATCCACTGGCGCTCGACCGCACGGACCGGCACGCCGATGGTGCGGCAGGACGAACGGCCGTGGCAGGGCCGGGTCACGGTCGTCGTCGACACCCGGCGGGCCGCGCACGGCCTGGCGCCCGCGACGGCCGGCGACGATCCCGAGCTGCGCGACCGCGACAGCCTGGAGTGGGCGGTCAGCGCCGCCGCGTCGATCGCCGACCGGATGCTCGCCTCCAGCCGGGACACCGGCCTGCTGCACGACACCGGTAGTGGCGCCGACCTGCCGGTGCGCGCGCCGGTCGGGAGTTCGCGGGAGGTCGCGGAGCGCCTCGCCGAACTCACGCCGTCGCACCGCAACGAACTGGACCGGTTGCTGTCGGCGGCCCAGGCGGCGTCACGGGAATCGGTCATCGTCGCGGTGCTCGGC
>CAXUNA010000656.1:0-2437 GCA_964252095.1 uncultured Jatrophihabitans sp.
GCGCCGACGGGGTCGGGCCACCGGTCGAGGGCGGGCACGCGATCGCGCCCTGCCGCAGCGCGTGGCCGTCCGTGCCGTCGTCGTCGGCCCAGATCGCGGGCTTCAACCCGCCGACGCACAGCGCGTCGGGCGCCACCGCGAAGCCCTCGTCGTTGACGTCGGGTAGACCGGTCGGGCGTTCGTACGCAGCGGTGACGACGAACGTCCCGTCCCGGAGCGACAAGGTGGTCTGCTGGCCGGTGCAGGTGTTGTCGCAGACCGCCCGGAGGGTGCCGCGGTCGTCGTCGTACTGCAGTTCCATGACCGTCGGGAACCCGCTGGCGAAGCGCGCCACCCGCGTGAAGGTCGTGCCGGACTCGTCGAGGGCGTAGGCGTAGACGTGGCCGTCGGCCTCCAGCCCGCCGAGGAACAACCCGCCGAAGTGTGCGCCGGAGGCCGCGGGGTCGTAGGGGTGCACCGCCGCCGGTGCGGTACCGACGTCGAACCCGCCCGCGACCAGCGCGGCGTCGGGGACCCAGGTCAGCGCCTCGAGGCCGAGGTTCGGCCCGACGACGGGGAGGTCGGTGGTCAGGTCCCACGCGGCGGTGGCGACCAGCTCGGGCTGCGACCCGGACACGTCGAACCGCAGGATCGTCGGCTTGCTGACGTCGTCGTCCGCGTTGTCGCGCTCGGTGGCCACGAAGACGCCGTTCGCACTGGAACCGCCGACGAGCGTCACGCCCTCGCTGTCCGGTTCGCCGGTGCCGTCCGGGTAGCGCAGCTGCTTGCCGTTCCCCCAGCCGTGCGCGGTGTCCGGCGTCCAGGCCGTGCCGTTCCAGAGCAGCCGCCACAGCACGCCGGGGTCGTTCTGGACGCTCCACAGCACACCGGGCGCACCCGTGCCGGACGCCTCGTAGAACAGCCCGCTCTGGTCCTCGCCGAGCACGCCGTCGTCGTCCGCGGTCGTGACGTCCGGCGAACCCGGCCACGTGACGGCGTCGGTGCGGACGGGCGGCAGCGGCGCGGGCGCGCAGTCGTTCGCGGCACCACGGGTCGCCGAGGCGGTGATCGCGAACGCGCCCGTGCCGTCGGGGCAGCGGCCCCACGAGGTCGCCGCCTCGGTCGTCCAGGTGAACGAGTCGAGCAGGGTGGTGCCGTCCGCGGCGAACAGCCGGGCGGAGTCCGATCCGCCGCCGAGGCCGAACGGCGGGTCGGTGTCGAACGCGACGAACCCGCCGGCGGCGAGCGTGGTGCCGGCGGGGACCACCACCGGGTCGTGGGCGTCGTTGTCGTCCAGCAGCCGGTACCCCGAGATGTCCGCGGTCGTCGTGCCGGTGTTGGTGAGCTCGATGAAGTCCGGCGTGTCACCGCTCGTCTGCACCTCGTTGACGACGACCGGCCCGGTGGCGGCCGAGGCGGGCGCCGTCGGGCTCGGGGTCGCGGCGCCGAGGCCCGCCACGACGGCCACCGCGGCGAACAGACGGGCACGTGCAGGTCCTGGCAGCATCGGGTGAGCCTCTCGGCAACCGTTGAACGCTGTCCGGCACCCGGGTGAACATCGTGCGACCCGGCGGTGTCCGCTCGGCGACGTCGCCCACACCGCACGCCCGTGTGGCGTGGTTACCGTGGCCGGATGCCGTCCGTGCCGTCACTGCCCCACCGCTCCCGGGTGATCCTCGAGCTCGATCTCACGGTCGCGCCGGTCGAGGTGGAGCCCGACGACCCGATCAGCCGGCTGCGCTCGCGCAGCCACGCGCGGCTGCGCCCGATGCTGCGGGCGCTGCACGAGGCGGGCCGGGACCCACGGGTGGTCGGGCTGGTCGCGCGGACCGGCCGGTCGGCGTTGTCGTGGACGACCATGCAGGAGCTGCGCCGCGGCGTGCTGGCGTTCCGTGCCTCGGGCAAGCCGGCGGTGGCGTGGGCCGAGACCTTCGGCGACGGCGGCAACGGCACGATCGACTACGTCCTCGCCAGCGCGTTCGACCGCGTCTGGCTGATGCCCGCGGGCGAGCTCGGCCTGCTCGGGGTCGCCTCGGAGACGACGTTCCTCCGCGGCGCACTGGACAAGCTCGGCGTCGAGCCGCAGTTGCACCAACGGCGCGAGTACAAGAACGCGGCCGACCGCATCATGCGCACCGGGTTCACGCCCGCGCACGAGGAGGCGTTGACCGCCCTCACCGGGTCGATCTGGGACGGCGCGGTCGAGGCGATCGCCGACGGCCGCGGACTGACGGTCGAGGAGGTCCGCTAGCTCGCCGACCGCGCGCCGCTGTCCGCGGACGACGCCCGGCACGCGGGTCTGGTGGACGCCCTCGGGCACCGCGACCAGGTCCTCGCCGACGTCCGCGGCCGCAGCACCGATCCCGAGGCCGATCTGCTGTTCGCCGACCGCTGGACCCCGCGCCGCAAGCCGCGCCTGCCGAAGCGTGGTCGCCGCGTCGTCGGCCTGGTCCAGGGC
>CAXUNA010000657.1:0-2432 GCA_964252095.1 uncultured Jatrophihabitans sp.
GCGCCGCGAGGACGAGGACCGCGGGCGGCACGGCGAGGGCGCGCCGGACCGCGTTCACGCGTGGGCTCCGAGCAGCGCCGTGACCGCCCGCCGGGCGCGGGCGCGCTGGTCGTCGGTCACCGGGTGCCGCGAGTACCGCGCCTCGTGGAACAGGGCGGCGAGTTCGTCGACGGCCGCGCGGTCCGCGGGGCCGGCGTCGAGGGATTGCGCGGCCTCGGCCAGGGCGTCGTCGGCGTCCGGCAGGCGCTCGGTCAGCACCACGGCGTCGCCCTCGCGGGGTTCGGGTTCGATCTTCGCCGCCCGGGCGCGCAGCCGTTTGCGGCCGTACCGCAGGGCGAGCCACACCAGGGGACCGACCACGAGGACGAGCGCGGCGATGCCGAGCACGACCAGCCACCACGGCACGGCCTGCGGGGGCGGGTGCGCCCGCTCGACCGTGAGCGGGACCGCCGAGCCGCCGGTCGGGTTGGCCTGCGGATCGAGCTGTGCGCGCGGGGAGGCGGGGACGTGGGCGGCGACGGCGCCGACCGCACCCAGCACCAGCACGGCGACGGCGGCGACGACCGCCGTGAGCCGTTCCCGTGACACCGCGTGACCATAACCCGCGCGGTGGTGGCGGGCCGGGAGCGCACCCGAGCGGTGCGGGGCGACGGCTGCCGACGATGATGGGTGGGTGCGTCACGTCGTCCTCTCCGTCCCGATGCGGACCCGGTTCCGGGGCATCACCGTGCGCGAGTCGACCCTCATCCACGGCCACGTCGGCTGGGGCGAGTTCGGGCCGTTCGTCGAGTACGGCGCCGCCGAGTCGCGCGCGTGGTGGCGGGCGGCGATGGAGGCCGCGACGGTCGGCTTCCCCGATCCCGTCCGCGACCGGGTGCCGGTCAACGTCACGGTGCCCGCCTGCGATGCCGAGCAGGCGTCGGCGATCGTCGCCCGTTCCGGGTGCACGACGGCCAAGGTGAAGGTGGCCGAGCGCGGGCAGACCGAGGCCGACGACCTCGCCCGGCTCGAGGCGGTCCGCGCCGCGCTCGGGCCGGCCGGCGCCGTCCGGATCGACGTCAACGCCGGATGGGACGTCGACACCGCGCTGACCCGGTTGCCCCGGTACGCGCGCGCCGCCGGCGGGTTGCAGTACGTCGAGCAGCCCTGTGCCTCGATCGACGACCTCGCGACCGTGCGGCGCAAGCAGGACGTGCCGGTCGCGGCCGACGAGTCGATCCGCCGCGGCGAGGACCCGATGCTGGTGGTGCGCCGCGAGGCGGCGGACGTCGTGGTGCTCAAGGTCGCCCCGCTCGGCGGCGTGCGGCGGTGCCTCGAACTCGCCGAGGCGGTCGGGGTCCCCGTGGTGGTGTCGTCGGCCGTCGACACGTCGGTGGGGATCGCCGCCGGCGTGGCGCTGGCGGCGGCGCTGCCGGAACTGCCGTACGCGTGCGGCCTCGCGACCGTCTCGTTGCTCGCCGACGACGTCGCCGACGACCCCTACCTGCCGGTCGACGGCTTCCTGCCGGTGCGGACCGTCACGCCGTCGGAGGAGGCGCTGTCCCGGTTGGCGGCCTCGCCGGAGCGGCACGCGTGGTGGGAGTCGCGGCTGGTCGAGGTCACCGGCGACGCCAACTTCGAGAGCGACTTCAGCCGGGCGGCGGGCACCCCGACCGGCCGCGGAGCACCCTCGTGAGCTCGGCCGAACTGGCGGCCGTGGTCGTCGACGAACTCGTCCGGCTCGGTGTGCGGGAGGCGGTGCTCGCGCCTGGTTCGCGGAACGCGCCGCTGTCCTACGCGTTGCACGCCGCCGACGCCGCTGGCCGGTTGCGGCTGCACGTGCGGGTCGACGAGCGGGCGGCGGGGTTCCTCGCGCTGGGGTTGAGCGTCGGGTCGGGGTTGCCGGTCCCGGTGGTGACGACGTCCGGCACCGCCGCGGCCAACCTGTTCCCGGCCGTGCTCGAGGCCGCCCACCGCGGCGCGCCCCTGCTCGCACTCACCGCCGACCGGCCGCCGTACCTGGTAGGCACCGGCGCGAACCAGACCACCGACCAGGTCCGCCTCTACGGCCAGGCGTGCCGGTGGTACGTCGGCCTCGACTCCCTCGACCCCTCGGCGGCGCGACCGGCCCTCGACCGCGCGATGGGCTGGGCGACCGGTGCGCTCTCCCGCGATCCCGGCCCGGTCCAGGTCGACCTGGCCTTCCGGGAACCGTTGGTGGCTGCAACGGTCGACGTCTCCTCCAATTCCGACGAGGGCCCGGCCACCTCGCTCGGCACGATGGACGTACTCGGCTCGGTGAACGGACCCGAGCCGGTCGCGCGCACGCTCGTGATCGCGGGCGGTGCGCCCGGGCCGTGGACGGCGTACGCGGCGCTCGCCGCCGAGCGCCGTGGCTGGCCGGTCGTGGCGGCGGCCGCCGCCCCCGTCGGCGGGATCGCGGTGCCGCCCCG
>CAXUNA010000658.1:0-2428 GCA_964252095.1 uncultured Jatrophihabitans sp.
GTTGGCCGCCGCCCGCCCGGGTGGGACGGCGGCCAACGGCACGTCCGACCTCGACCTGGTGGCCGGCCGGGCCGTCGCCAACGCGGGACCGGTCAGGGTGTCGGCCGGTGGCACCGTCGTGGTGCAGTCGACCCCGACCAGCCGGGTCGTGGCCGACCTGTCCGGGTGGTTCCGCAAGGCCCCCGCCGGATCGGCCGCCGGACTGTGGTCGACCACCCGCTACCCGGACTACAGCGACAGCCCGACGCGTGAGGACACCCTGCCGAGCGCGCTACCGACGTACTTCGCCGGTGGTGTCTACGCCGGCCAGAGCACCCGGACCGCCACGAGCGCCTACGCGGTCACGCCCCAGGGCACGGTCGTGCAGGCGAACCACTCGGTGAGCCAGCCCGGATCGGTCGCGGCGTGGTCCTCCGCCCCGTCCCGGATCGGCCCGTCGAACCCCACCGAGCCGGGGTTCCTCGCCGGTGTCACCCAGCTCGCCACGGCGGGGGACAGTCTCAGCGCCGCGGTGTACGCCCTCGCCGCGGGGACCGTCTACGGCTTCCAGTCCAACTTCTACGGCGAGCTCGGTCGCACGCCGAACAGGTTCATCACGTACCCGCTCACCCCGACGAAGGTCCCGCTCCCGGCGGGTGTGCTCGCGACTGCGGTGTACGCGGCGCAGGGGATCGGCTACGCCGTCGGCGTCGACGGCACCGTGTACTCGTGGGGACGCGACGACACCGACCAGCTCGGCCGGCCCGCGACCTCGACGCCGTGGGTGCCGGCTGCGGTCACCGGTCTCTCCGGCCCGACCGCACTGGCCGGGGACGGCGCGGTCTCGTTCGCGATCGACGCCGACGGCTCGACGTCGTACTGGGGCGCGGGGAACCTCCCGGACACCCCCGCGGCGGACCCGAACGCCTGCCCGACCGGCGCGTCGTTGCACGCGGACTACAACGGGGTGTGGGAGCTGTGTGACGACGGCACGGTCGTGCAGCTGAGCCACCTCGGAGTGCCCTACCCCGCCACGCACACGCTGCCGATCAGCGGTGTCACGCAGATCGGGGCGGGCGCGGGCTACGACAACGGCATCCGGGTGCTGCTCACCGACGGCCGGGTGGCCGACGTCCCGCAGACCGGTGCGGCCCGCTACGAGGCGGGCTTCGCCGGGGTCAGCGCGGTCACCGGCTCACCCGGGGTGCAGATCACGGCCGTCGGAGGCTGACCGCGGACGTCCGGGTCCGCGTGGGCGGGTAGGAAGGAGGCGTGACAATCTTCCTGACCGGCGGCTCGGGGTACATCGGGTCGGCCGTCCTGTCCCATCTCGTCGCATCGGGCCGCGAGGTCCGCGCGCTGGCCCGCAGCGACTCGTCCGCCGCCGCCGTCGAGCAGGCGGGTGGCGTCGCGGTGCGCGGCGAGATCACCGACACCGACCTGTTGGCCCGCGAGGCGGCCGCGTCCGAGGGCTTCATCCACACCGCCGCCACCAGCACCGCGGCCGATGCCGACCACGACGCCGCGGTGCTCGACGCCGTGCTGCCCGCTCTCGCCGGCAGCGACAAGCCGTACATCCACACCAGCGGGGTCTGGATCCACGGCAGCAGCGAGGCCATCACCGAGCAGACCCCGTTCGCGCCGCCGCCGGTCACGGCCTGGCGGCTGCCGCTCGACGCGAGGGTGCGGGCGGCCGCGGCCGACGGTGTGCGGTCGATCGTGATCGCGCCCGGCATCGTCTACGGCCACGGCGGCGGCATCCCGAACCTCGTCAAGGGCGCCCCGCAGGTCGACGGTGCCCTGCTCTACGTCGGCGACGAGCAGCACTGGACCACCGTGCACGTCGACGACCTCGCCGCGCTCTACGTGCGGGCGTTCGACCACGCCCCCGCCGGGTCGTACTACCTCGGCGTGAGCGGCGAGAACCCGCTGGTCGAGGACCTGGCCCGGTCGGCCAGCCACGCCGCCGGGCTCGACGGCCGCGTCGCCCGCGAGCCCGAGGACGCGTCACGGGAGCGGCTCGGACCGCTGTACGACGCCTTCGTGCTCGACCAGGAGGCCACCGGCGAGCACGCCCGCTCGCTGGGCTGGAAGCCGCGCGGCCGCACCCTGGTCGACGAACTGGTCATCGGTTCGTACGCCGACGTCGACGGCTGAGCCCCACCGTGCAGGGAGTCTTCGCCGCCGCCGAGATCCGCGACGCCGAGGCCGCGATGTTCCACGACGTCGCCGAGCGCACGGTCATGCTCCGCGCCGCGACCGGCCTTGCTGTGCAGTGTGCAACGATGCTGCCGCGGGTGTACGGGTCACGGGTGGTGCTGCTGGTCGGCTCCGGCAACAACGGCGGCGACGCGCTCTACGCCGGCGCCTGGCTGGCCCGGCGTGGGGCGGCCGTCCGCGCCGTGCTGGCCGATCCCGCCCGCGCGCACGCCGACGCGCTGCCCGATCT
>CAXUNA010000659.1:0-566 GCA_964252095.1 uncultured Jatrophihabitans sp.
CGCGTGGGGCCGCCGCGAACGGGGAGCGGCCGCCCCACGCGCCGCGGGCGCTCAGCGGTGCGAGCCGGGCCTGGAAGTGGTCGACCGCGTGGCGGGCCCACACCGGTGCGGTGACGCCGGTCGGCCCGGACCGCCACACCGTCACGGCGATCCAGCGGGTGAGGTCGGCCGCGCCGGGCGCAAAGGACGTGCCGCCGGTGCCGAGCAGGCGGGTGAACGAGATCCCTGCCGCGGCCCGACGGGTCCAGGTGGGGGTGGCGAGCATGGCGCGCACCGCGTCCGCCGGGCGCAGCCGCCAGACGTCGAGGGTCACGGTCGGCGCGGGCGGTCCGACCGTCCCGGCGTCGGCCGCCGGGGGGGCCGTCACCTCGCCCACCTTATTTCCCGCTGTGATCGTCGCGCACCGCGCGCCACCGGGGGCCGAAAGCCCCCTGCGCGGTGCCGCGCCGGCGCTGACATGCCGGCACCGCTCGGATTGACCCCATCCGCGCGTGCGTGATACCCGCGACGCGGGCCCCTGTGGTGGAATTGGTAGACGCGCTCGACTCAAAATCGAGTTCCGCAAG
>CAXUNA010000659.1:576-2427 GCA_964252095.1 uncultured Jatrophihabitans sp.
GCCGCCGGGGCGGACGTCACGTCGACCACCTTATTGCCCGCTGTGATCGTCGAGCACCGCGAGCAACCGGTCGACGAAAGCCCGCTGCGCGGTGACGAGCCGGCCCGCGGCGGTCACGGGGTCGCACCACTCCACCCGGTCCAGTTCGGGGAACTCGACCTGCCGGTCCGAACGGGGGGGCCAGGTCATGGTGAAGGTGCCGGGCACGACGGCGGCCGGGTCGAGCTCGCCCTCGAGCGCCCACACCCGCACGACCTTGCCTCCCGACTGATTCACCTCGCCGAGGTCGAACGGGTCGCCCGCCGGGACCGGCAGGCCCAGTTCCTCGGTGAACTCCCGTCGGGCGGCGGCGAGCGGTGTCTCGTCGTCGCTGTACTCGCCCTTGGGGACCGACCAGGCACCTGCGTCCTTCCTCGCCCACAGCGGCCCGCCCATGTGCCCGATCAGGACCCGGATCCCGCGGGGGTTGTCCTCGGACGGCGCACGGCGGTAGAGAAGGATTCCTGCACTGCGACGAACGGCCACACGTGGAACCTTTCCCCCTGGGACGGGTGAAACCGCGGAACGAGGTCGCCGCCGCAGTTCTGTATCCACATCGGGAGGAAGTGCAACACCACCGCACCAACTGGACACACTGCCGGGACGGCCGAGTCGAGGGGACGAGGGACCGTGAGGGGAACACAGGAACAGCCGGTACCGGCCGGCTGGATCGGCGGCGAGTCGCAACTCGCCGACGCGGGTCGTTGGCGTGCGCTCGGCGCGGAAGCGAGCACCACCCTGCCGACGATGAAACAGGCCGTCGTCCGGCTGCGGCCGGAACTCGCCGCCCTCGGCGTGGGCAACTGCATGCGCGTGATCTCCGCGCTCGCCGAGGGCGATCACGCCGTGGCGCGGCTGGCGCAGGCGGACCTCGAGGCCGCCCTCGTCCTGGAGGCGGCGGCGGGCCGGCCGGCGCCCGACGAGGTGCTGGCGCTCTTCCCACCAGGGCACGGGGTCCGGGCGACGGCGGTCGACGGCGGGTGGCTGCTCGACGGCACCCAGCACCGCAGCATCCACCCCGGCGCGGTCGACCGGGCCCTGGTGCTCGCCCGCACCGTCGACGGCGACCGGTTGTTCAGCTTCCGGATGGACGCCGACGGCGTGGTGCGGGACCCGACGCCGCTGCGCACGATCGCCCCGCAGGACCCGAACGGGCCGGTCACGTTCACGGCCACCCCGGCCGAGCCGGTCGGCACGGTGTCGTGGTGGGCCGAGCGGGCCGTCTCGTTCGAACACCTGCTGCGGGACACCGCCTGCTGGTTCGGTGCCAGCGTGTGGCTGTGCCGCGCGGTGGAGGCGACGCTCGCGGCGCGGCCCGAGGCCCTCGACCTGGTCCGGGTCGGCCGGGTGGACGTCTGGGTGTACTCGGCGCGGCTCGCACTGCGGGCCGCCGCGGCCGAGGTCGAGCGTGACCCGACGGGTCCGACGTCGGAGTTGGCGGCGCGCCGGGCGGCGGCCGTCGCGGCGACGACGGCCGACACCGTGATCCGGCTCGTCGCCGGGTTGTCCGACGCCCGCGTCACCCGGCAGGACGTCCAGCTGCCCGCCCGGCTCGCACAGCTGCAGATCGCGATGCGGCGCTTCGACGCCGCGGAGAACCTGCGCGAGCTCGCCACCCTGCTCGCCCGCGGCCGGCCCGACCCGGTCTGACCCCGCTGTCGACCGTCGGCGTTGGGCGTCGTTCACCCTGGCGTTCGAACGCGTGTTCGACTAGCATCGGGCGTTGTCGGACCCCCGTGGTGCAGTGACCGGGTGCCGTCAGCCGTGCGTGGACCGAACCCGGTGCCGCCTCGCCCCGTACCCCTGGAGGGT
>CAXUNA010000660.1:0-2418 GCA_964252095.1 uncultured Jatrophihabitans sp.
GCTCACCGCGGCGGCGGGTCCGGCTCGTCGGCCGGTCTGTCGCAGAGCAGCCAGGCCGCGCCGGCCGCCAAGCTCGACGGCAGCGTCGCCTCGGCGGCGAGCGCGATCAGCCCGAGCGTGGTCACGCTGTCGGTGACAGCCGGGCAGAGTGGCGGGACCGGCTCGGGCATCGTCATCAAGACCGACGGCGACACCGGTTACATCCTCACCAACAACCACGTCGTCACCCTCGACAGCCAGTCGCAGGCGAGCTCGAACCAGATCAGCGTCACCCTCCCGAGCGGCACGACCTCCGACGCGACCGTCGTCGGCACCGACCCGGCCGACGACCTCGCGGTGGTCAAGGTGCAGGCCTCGGGTCTGAAGGCCGCGACGTTCGCGTCCTCGTCCAAGCTGCAGGTCGGGCAGACGGTGGTCGCGATGGGCGCCCCGCTCGGGCTCTCCAACACCGTCACGTCCGGCATCGTGAGCGCGCTCGCCCGCCCGGTCGCGACCGGGAGCACCACGGACTCCGCGATCTTCAACGCGGTGCAGACCGACGCGGCGATCAACCCCGGCAACTCCGGCGGCCCGCTGGTCGACCTCAACGGCAACGTGGTCGGCGTGAACTCGGCCATCGCGGGCACCAGCGACAGCAGCAGCTCGGGGACGCAGAGCGGCAACATCGGCATCGGGTTCGCCATCCCGTCCGACGAGGCCGAGCGGATCGCGAACGAGCTGATCACCACCGGCAAGGCCACCCATGCGGTGCTCGGCATCACCGTGAACGGCGCCCAGCAGCAGACCGGACCGACGAGCGGCAGCGGCGCGAAGGTGGGGACGGTGCAGGCGGGCAGTCCCGCGGCGAAGGCGGGCCTCAAGGCGGGCGACACCATCACCAAGATCGGTGACCAGCGCATCGACGACTCGGTCGGGGCGATCGCCGCGACCCGCTCGTTCGCGCCCGGGACGACGGTGCCGGTGACGGTCCTCAGCGGCACGGCCACCAAGACGGTGAACATCACGCTCGGCAGCGCCACCGACAGCTGAGCGCGGGCCGCCGCGCGGGCCCGGCGGTGGCATCCTCGTCGTCATGCCGCCGCCCGAGGTGACCAACGTCGTCCCGCCGCGGCCCGCCGGCAACGTCGCCGAGCAGGACGCCGTCCTGCAGGCCGCGATGACCGCAGCGGGCGTCACCGACACCGGTCGCAAGGCCGTGGCGGCGCTGGGGGATCTCGCCGGTTCCGAGCAGGCGCGGGAGTGGGGGCGGCAGGCCAACCGGTCCGGCCCGGAGCTGCGCACGTTCGACCCGGCGGGCAACCGGGTCGACGAGGTGGAGTTCCACCCGGCGTGGCACCGGCTGCTCGAGGTCGCCACCACCCACGGCCTGCACGGCACACCGTGGGCGTCGCCCGAGCCCGACGCCCACGCCGTCCGCGCCGCCGGGTTCTTCGCCTGGAGCCAGGCCGAGGCCGGCCACGGCTGCCCGGTGTCGATGACGTACTCGGTCGTGCCCGCGCTGCGCCGATCGCCGGGGCTCGCCGGCCGGTACGAGCCCGGCCTGACCGCGACCGCCTACGAGTTCGGCCTCCGCGAACCCACCTCCAAGGCCGGGCTGCTCGCCGGCATGGGGATGACCGAGAAGCAGGGCGGTTCGGACGTCCGGGCGAACACCACGCAGGCCGTGCCGGTCGGGGACCACCACCTGCTAACAGGTCACAAGTGGTTCTGTTCGGCGCCGATGAGCGATCTGTTCCTCGTGCTCGCGCAGGCCCCGGAGGGGCTCTCCTGCTTCCTCGTGCCCCGGGTGCTGCCCGACGGCACCCGGAACCGTTTCTCACTGCAACGGTTGAAGGACAAGCTCGGCAACCGGTCGAACGCCTCCAGCGAGGTCGAGTTCGACGCCACCGTCGGCTTCCTCGTCGGCGACGCCGGCCGCGGGGTCCGCACCATCATCGACATGGTCACGATGACGCGGCTGGACTGCGTGATCGGGTCGGCGTCGGGCCAACGGGCGGCGTTCTCCGAAGCGTTGCACCATGCAACCCACCGTCGGACGTTCGGCACGCGGTTGGTCGACGCCCCGGCCATGCGGGAGGTGCTCGCCGACATCGCGGTCGAGTCGGCGGCCGCCACGGCGGTGGCGATCCGGCTGGCCCAGGCCGTCGACACGGGGGAGACCGCGTTCCTGCGCCTCGCCGTGGCGGCGTCGAAGTACTGGGTGTGCAAGCGCACGCTGGTCACGGTCGGCGAAGCACTGGAATGCCTCGGGGGGAACGGGTACGTCGAGGACAGCGTCATGCCGCGCCTGCTGCGGGAGTCGCCGCTGAACTCGATCTGGGAGGGCTCCGGCAACGTCATCGCCCTCGACGTGGTGCGGGCGGTGCGCCGGGACCCCGCGAGCCTGGCGGCGGTGACCGCCGAGCTGGCCACCGGCGC
>CAXUNA010000661.1:0-2408 GCA_964252095.1 uncultured Jatrophihabitans sp.
TGACCGCACCGTTGCCGGCGTCGCGCTGCAGCGCGAGCAGGGCACCCACGCCGGCGACCGGCGTGGGCGCGACGGCGCGTCGCCGCGCCTCGGTCAGCGACTCGGCGATCGCGTTGGTCGGTGGGCTCCCCGACGACCGGGTGCCGGACATGTCACCAGCGTGGAGGGCCACGCCGGAACGGACAATCGCCCGCAGGCAGCCTTCCGGGCACTCCCGGTTGCCCGAGCGGGCACCCGCGGCCGGCGCGCTGCCGTCGGCGGGGGTCAGACCTCGCGCGGCCCGTCGTCGGCGCGTTCGCGGTCCAGCCGGTCCTGACGCCGCTGGATCGTCCGGGACTGCTGGACGTTCCTCACCGCGAGCACCACGCCGTAGACCACACCGACGATGGCGACGGCGAGGAACACCCAGCCGACGGCGGGCACGGTGCTGCGCCGGACCATGATGATCCCGAGGGCGGCGAGCAACGCGCTCACCAGCAGGATCGTCATCACCGGCAGCGGCGACGGGTAGCCGCCCGGGCCGGCCGTGGACAGCTGCGGCTTCGGCTCCTGGGGAGTCGTCACCGGGTCAGTTCACCTGCCGGGTCTGGCCGGCCCAGAACGGCTCGCGGAGCTTGAACTTCTGCAGCTTGCCGGTGGCGGTGCGCGCGAGTTCGTCGACGAACACCACCTTCTTCGGGCACTTGTAGCCCGCGAGCAGCGTGCGGCAGTGGGCGATGAGCTCGGCCTCGGTCACCTCGGCGGCCGGGTCCTTCACCACCAGCGCGGTGACGAGTTCGCCCCACTTGTCGTCGGGGATGCCGATCACCGCGACCTCGCGGACCGCCGCGTGGGAGGTGAAGGCGTCCTCGACCTCGATCGAGCTGACGTTCTCGCCGCCGGTGATGATGACGTCCTTCTTGCGGTCGGAGATCGTGAGGTAGCCGTCCTCGAACGTGCCGCCGTCACCGGTGTGGAACCAGTTGCCCTCCTGGGCCTCGGCCGTCGCCTCCGGGTTCTGCCAGTAGGAGTCGAGGTTGTGGTTGCTCTGCGCGAGCACCTCGCCGCCGTCGGAGATCGAGATCCGCACGCCGATCGCGGGCGCACCGGCCCGGCCGAGGTTCCGGGCCTGCTCGGTCGGATCGAGGTCGTCCCACTCGTCGCGCAACCGGTTGACGGTGAGCAGCGGGGACGTCTCGGTGAGCCCGTAGATCTGGATGAACTCCCACCCGAGCTCGGCGCGCACCCGCTCGATGGTGCGGGTGGGCGGCGGCGCGCCCGCGACGATCACCCGGGTGGTGTCGCGGCCGGGGATCTCGCCGTCCCAGTCGGCGACGGCGTCGAGGGCGGCGTTGACGACGGCCGGTGCCGCGCACATCACCGTGACGCCGAACCGTTGCACCCGGCGCAGGATCTCGGCGCCGTCGATCTTGCGGATGACGACCTGACGCACGCCCACGCCCGTCGTGCCGAACGGCATGCCCCAGCCGTTCGCGTGGAACATCGGCAGCGTGTGCAGGTAGACGTCGCGGTCGGTGAGCCCCGCGTGCAGCGCGAACACCGTGGCGTTCAGCCAGGTCGCCCGGTGCGTCTGCTGCACACCCTTGGGCCGCGCCGTCGTGCCCGACGTGTAGTTGACGGTGGCGGTGGCGCCCTCGTCCGGGTCGGCCCAGGGTTCGGGATCGGCGTCGCCGCTCGTGCCGACGCCGTAGATCTCCTCGTCGTCCTCGCCCAGCACACGGACGGTCTTCGCGGTCACCCCACCGTCGTCGAGCAGCGTCTTCTTCAACTCGGGGTCGACGAGCAGCACGTCGGACCCGGAGTGCTCGACGATGTAGCGGACCTCCGCCGGCGAGAGCCGGAAGTTGATCGGCACGTACGCGCGGCCGAAGCCGGAGACGCCGAAGAACGAGGTCTGCATCCGGGCGCTGTTGTGGCTGACGATCGCGACCCGACCGCCGCGCTCGACGCCGAGCGAGTCCAACCAGGCGGCCTGGTGCCGCGCGCGCCGCGCCATCTCGCGGTAGGTGACGTCGCCCCAGCTCGGCGCCGGCTGGTTCGGCTCGTCCACGATCCCGACGCGATCGGGGTAGACGGTCTCGGCACGGTCGAGGAAGTCGGACACGACGAGCGGGTAGTACACGGCAGCTGACCTCCGGCGACGACGCTGGTGACGTGACAGATCCTGCCCGTCCGCACCGGCCGCGTCGACACCGGCGGTGTTCACCCCTTGGACACCTGTGAGTGGTCCGGGCGTCGGCCGGGTGTGGTGGAGTCCGCGCGGTCGCCGGCCCGGCGCCCCCGACCCGCATGAGGTGGCAGTGCCCGAGGACCCGTCCGACCGCTTCCGGGCCAACGTCTTCGGCAACGCACCCGGCCCGCGGGACTGGTCGCCCCCGGTGGATCCGCTCGGGCCCGGCCGTCCCCGC
>CAXUNA010000662.1:0-2397 GCA_964252095.1 uncultured Jatrophihabitans sp.
CCGGACGGCAGGCCACGGCGGACGACGCCACGGCCGGCGCCCTCGCGCTCCTCGACGGCTGAGCCCGCGGGCCGTTCCGCGGCCGGCCCGCCAGGGGACGCGTCGCGACCGGTCTCACAGCGAGTCGGGGTCGAGAGCTGCGATCAACAACTCCCGCAACTGTTCGCGCTGCGCCTCGGTCAGCCGGGCGAGCAACCGGTCCTCGTCGCGGTGGATCTGCCGACGGACCCGGCTCGCCAGCGTCCGTCCGGCCGGCGTGAGCCGCAGGCGGTGCACGCGGCGGTCGTGGTCCGCGCTGTCCCGCCCGAGGAGTCCGCGGGTGTGGAGCTCGTCGACGTCGACCGCGAGGCGACTGGGACTACGCACGATCCGGTCGGCCAGCCGCTTCTGGGAGGTGTCCGGGTGGTGCTGCACGTCGGCCAGCACGATGTACTGCCAGTGCGACAGGTCGCACTCGGCGCTGCGCCGGGTCTCGATGTCCATCAGCGCCCGCCACGTGGGCAGGAGCAACCGGGCGAGATCGTTCCGACCGCCAACAGTAGACACTTGTCTATCGTAGACTTGTGAGTTATGACCACCAGGCTGCGACCACTCGAGCGCTCCGACGACGACACCGTGTTCGCGATGATGGCCGATCCCGAGGCGGTGACCATGGCCGCGTTCACGGCGGACGACCCGACCGATCGCGCCGCGTTCGACCGGCAGAGGGAACGGGTGGGGGCCATCGCCGGCGCGCGGCACTGGGCCGTCCTCGACGGCGACGCCTCGGTGGTGGGCACGATCTCGTCGTTCCCCTCCGACGACGGCCTCCCGGAGGTCACCTACTGGATCGGGCGGGCGCACTGGGGCCTCGGCCACGCCTCGGTCGCGCTCGAACTCGTCCTCGAGCGGATCGACCGACCGGTGATCGCCCGTGTCGCGCTCGACAATCTCGGATCCCGGCGCGTCCTGGAGAAGGCTGGCTTCGTCGTCACAGCCCGCGATCGCGACTACGCCGCCGGCCGTCGCGCCCCGACCGACGAACTCGTCCTCCGGCTCGACTGACGGTCTGCACCCGCCCGCTCAGCCCCACGCCCGCATCGCGCGGTCGTACAGGTCCCCGCAGTGCGCAATGCACATCGAGAGCAGACCTTCCGGCGTCTGGTGCTCCACCGGGACCGGACGGTCGAGATGCGTGGTGGGTGGGGCGACCGTCGAGGCCGGTTCGGCACCGGCACCGGCACCGGCCCACCTGAGCACCGGATCGCTGTCGATCAGGTCGGCCTGGGCCGCCCACCACGCTGCGGCCCGGTCGACCCGGGGGCGTCCCGGCTCCTGCCTCGCCGCCGCCTTCACGGCGGACTGGATCTTCCAGCGGGCGCCGCGGATCTGTGTCAGACACAGGTCGAACGACCGCTGGTAGGCCCCGGCGTCGCGCGCCGAGGTCAGGTCGGCGAGGCTGGCGCTCGCATCCTGGATGTCACGCAGCGCTCCCTCGAGTCTCAGCACGACACGCAGTCTGCACCGGCTGGTCGGTGGGCCGTTCGTCGCAGCGACCGGTCGGGCGTACGTTCCGGGACGCCGACCCGCGCCGCGGGCCGGGCGCGGACGAATCGGAGCGGGAGGAGACCGGTGGACCACGACGACCTGCAGGCGCGGGTGGCGGCCGACGTGTCCAGGCTGGGTGTGGACGAGGATGTGCCGGGTGCGTCGGTGTTCCTCGCGTGGGGCAGCCACGTCGTCGAGGCGGTCCACGGCGTGGTCAACACGCGCACGCGGATCCCGGTCACTCCCGACGCCGTCTTCCAGATCCAGTCGGTCACGAAGATCTTCACCGCGACGCTCGTGATGCAGCTCGTCGACGAGGGCGTGCTCGACCTCGACGACCCGGTGCAGGTCCACCTGCCGGAGTTCCACACCGCGGACCGTGCCGCGAGCGAGCGCATCACCGTGCGGCACCTGCTGACCCACACCGGCGGGTTCGAGGGCGACCTCTGGCAGCCCACCACCTCGGGTGACGACGCCCTCGACCGGTTCGTCCGCGATCTCGTCACGCAGGCCGAGCAGTTCAGCCCACCCGGACGACGTTTCTCCTACTGCAACGCGGGATTCGGCACACTGGGACGACTCGTCGAGGTGCTGCGCGGCACGACGTACGAGAACGCGTTGCGCCGTCACCTCGCCGAGCCACTTGGCATCGACGAGGTGGCGTTCTCGGCCGACCAGGCCCTCGCCTTCCGCGCCGCGATCGGTCACGTGCGTCCCGAGCCGTCCGCCCCGCTGCGACCGACGCGACACTGGGCGCTGATGCCGCCGTCCAACCCGGCGGCCGGCAACCAGCTCGCGATGTCGGCCCGGGGGCTGGGGCGGCTCGGCCAGGTGTTCGTGTGCCTGCTGCACCGGGATCGTCATTGACCT
>CAXUNA010000663.1:0-2397 GCA_964252095.1 uncultured Jatrophihabitans sp.
CCGGTGGGGGCCCGCACCCCCCGCCGGGGCCGGGCGGGCGCCGCGGGCGGCGGGGTCGATGACCCGGGTGGCGGCGAGGTCGACGGTGCCGTCGCCGGGGCGGCGGCCGCGGAGCGCCGCGACGGCGCCGCCGAACCGGTCCAGGGCGGCGAGGTCGAACTCCCCGCTGACCACGAGCCGCCGGGCGAACAGGTCGACGTCGACGAGGAAACCCGGGCCGACCGACCCCGCCACCGGATCGGCGTGGACGACCGGCCGGGACACCACCAGCACGTCGTCGCGGATCGCGCCGGGCCCGGACGGGACCACCCGGCCGACGCGCGAGAACAGCCGCACGACCGTCTGGCGCACCGAGGAGAGCCACGGCGCGGCCACGACGGGCGCGGTGCGGGACAGGAGACTGGCGGGACGCAGCATGGCAACCTTCCGGCGACGGACACCGAGGGATTCCGGCTGCGAGCTGATGCTCAGGGCACGGGCGCTCGGGGGCGCGCTCGGTGCCGGCCCGGACTGGCTGGGGCTCAACGACATGAGACTACCGCGGATTTGAACTCGTTCAACTGCTTCCCGCCCGTGGTCCCCGCCACGGCGCCGGATCAGCCGGCGAGCCGGTCCAACGGACGGCCGAGCAGCCCGGACACCACGTCGCGGGTGGCGGCGGCGGGAGCGATCCCCAGCCGGTCGCGCAGCAGCTGCCGGACCAGTTCGTACTGGCGCAGCGCCTCGCCGGGGTTGTCCTCGGCGAGGTGCGCGAGCATCACCCGCCGGTGGGAGCTCTCCCGCAGCGGCTCGGCCGCCGTCGCGGCGAGGGCCGCGTCCAACGCCGATCCGACGTCACCGGCCACGCGGGCCCGGTCGGACAGTTCCTCCAGCCGTCGCAACCGCACCTGCCGGAACCGTTCGCGCTCGAGTTGCACCCAGGCGTCGTCCCACTCCGACAGCACCTCACCGGACAGCTCGGCGACCCGCAGTTCGTGGGCGCGGTCGTCGTCCTCCGCGAGGTGCAGGTCCACCTGGACGTCGGGACCGAGGGTCACGCGGCCGGTCGAGGCCGCGACCAACCGGACGTCCACCGGCACCGGCAACCGCCAGAGCGTCGACCGCAGGCGCGCGGCGGCCGCGGCGTCGTCGAGGTCCGGCCACAGGGTGCCGGCCACCACCCGGCGGTGGACCGGACCGCGGTGCAGCGCGAGGAACGCGAGCAGTCGCTGGCCCGGGAGTGCGACATGCAGCGGGTGGACGCCGTGTCGGAGTTCGAACACGTGCAGGAGACGGAGATGAAGACGGGACGCGGTGTCGGACGGCATGGAGGCGGCGGCTTCCTCGGCGGCGCCCGAACTCCGTTGTCTCGGCCCGGGCGATGTCCCCAGTCTGTCCCGTCGCCCGCGGTCCTGTAACCGGCCGGGGGGCCCCGATGTGCTCCGGGCGTGACGCCACGGTGACGACCGGGCGACCCGACCGGCCACGGGCGGGCGCACGGCAGACGTCATGTCGCCGCCCACGCCGGAGCCACGGCGCCGTCCGACGCTGGTCCCGTACCGGCCGCACGGCCAGACCGGTTCCCCGCGTCGAAGGAGTCCGATGTACCGCCACACGAAGAACCTGCAGTTCGCCGTCAAGGTCGACAAGCCCGACGCCCTGTACGCCATGAAGGTGCAGGAGCTCATCGGTGGTCAGTTCGGTGAGATGACCGTGATGATGCAGTACCTGTTCCAGGGCTGGAACTGCCGGATCCCCGGCAAGTACAAGGACATGATCCTCGACATCGGCACCGAGGAGATCGGCCACGTCGAGATGCTGTCGACGCTCGTCGCGCGGCTGCTCGAGGGCGCGCCGTCCGAGACCACCGAGAAGGCCGCCGCGGCGAACCCGGTGCTCGCCGCCGTGCTCGGCGGCATGAACCCGCAGCACGCGATCGTCTCCGGCGGCGGCGCGCTGCCCGCCAACAGCCAGGGCATCCCGTGGAGCGGCGGCTACATCGTCGCGAGCGGCAACCTGCTCACCGACTTCCGCTCGAACGCGCACGCCGAGGGCCAGGGCCGGCTGCAGACCAGCCGGCTCTACAACATGACCGACGACCCGGGCATCAAGGCGACCCTCGGCTACAACCTCGCCCGCGACACCTGGCACCAGCAGCAGTGGTTGCTCGGCATCGAGCAGCTGCAGGCCGACGGCTACGCGGACATCATCGAGGACTCGAACTTCGACAACGAGGACAAGATCCAGGACCACACGTACTGGGCGTTCGACGAGGAGAGCACGGCCCACGAGGGTCGCTGGGCGCAGGGCCAGACGCTCGTCGACGAGCAGGAGATCATCTACCAGGCCACGCCGGTGGCGAGCGAGGACATCGGTCTGCTCCCCGCCCCGGACCCGAAGCTGTTCGGCACCTACGAC
>CAXUNA010000664.1:0-2395 GCA_964252095.1 uncultured Jatrophihabitans sp.
GCCGTGAGCGAGTGGTGCGAGACCCCCTGGTGACGCGGCCGGGGATCGCCGGTCGAGAGCCGGAGCGCCCCGACCGGGCGGCCGCCGAGCACCGAGACGGCGTTGACCGCGTCGCCGGCGGCCACGCCCGAGAACCCCCACGTCGTGCCGGTGCCGAGGTTGCCCGGCCCCTGCGACACGACGACCACGTCGGCGCCCAGCACCATCCAGGCCGCCTGCAGCGCACTGTGCAACGACACGCACTCGATCCCGCCGCCGAACGCCTGCCCGCACGTCACCGTGCCGGCGAGCCGCGCGCCCAGCGCCGGGACGGTCCGGGAGAACGCCATCGGCAGCGCACCGCCGTCGGTCATGACGTAGACGATCCGGGTGTCCGGCCGGTCGAGCAGGATCCCCGCGACGATCGCCGGCAGCGCCGAGTGCAGATCCGCCACGACGACCGGCGTGCCGGGGAGGGTGAAGTCAGCGGCCAGCACGTCGTGGTGCGGCGAGCCCTGCTCGTCGGCGCCCTGGACCGCGACCTGCAGCGGCGAGTACCGCGACTTGACCAGGTGGCCCGGGCCCGTCGGGTCGGGGAGCGGCGCGGACGGCGCGGCCACCAGCGCGTACCCGCCGGTCCCGAGTTCCAGCGCCAACGCCGTGACGGTCACCCACACGACGTCGCCGACCGCGAGCGGGCCGGTCACCCCGGGATAGGCCAGCACCCGCACCGACGACCGGCCGCCGACCGGCCGGTCCAGCGACGCCTCACCCTCCACGGCGTCCGGCCGCACCCGCGAGATCGACGTCACCGTCGCCGTCCGCCACCAGATCACGCCCGAGACGCTAGCGACCGCGTGGGTAGGACGAGGGACGTGACCAAGGCATATGGATTCTCTGCGTACGGCGGCGTCGACACCCAGGACTGGTTCGACCTCCCCGACCCCACCCCCGGCGCGAGCGAGGTGCTGGTGCGCGTCAAGGCGGCCGGCGTCAACGCGATCGACTTCAAGATCCGGCAGGGCTTCACGGCCGACCCTCACGCCGACGCCGTGTTCCCGCAGGTGCTGGGCGTCGAGGGCGCCGGCGTCGTCGAAGCGGTCGGGCAGGACGTCGACCACCTCAAGGTGGGCGACGAGGTCTTCGGCCGGGCCGCCACCGGCTTCGGCACCTACACCGAACTGACCGTGCTCGACGGCTCGTACACCGCCAGGAAGCCGGCGCAGCTCGGCTTCGACGCCGTCGTCGGCATCCCGGTCTCGGCGCTCACCGCGTACGCCGCGATCGAGCAGCTCGGTCTCGGCGAGGGCGACACCCTGCTGCTCAACGCGGCCGGCGGCAGCGTCGGCGTGGTGCTCCTGCAGCTCGCCCGTGACCGTGGCGTCGCGGCCTTCGGCATCGCCAGCGAGAGCAAGCGCGCCATGGTCGAGAGCCTCCGCGGGGTGCTGGTGCCCTACGACGCCGGCACCGACGTCGTCACGCAGGTCCGCGAGCTCATCCCCGGCGGCGTCGACGGCATCGTCGACCTCGTGGGCGGGGACTCGCTGCAGCAGATCGCCGTCCTGATCAAGAACCCGGCGAAGATCCTCACCGGCGTCGAGCCCGCGGTCGAGGCGCTCGGCGGCACCTTCATCAGCCAGGACCGGCCGGCCACCTGGTTGACGACCATCGCCGAGCTCATCGCCGCCGGCAAGATCGACCCGAAGGTGACCGACTCCTACCGCTTCGACGAGGCGCCCGAGGCGTTGGCCTCGGTGGAGTCCGGCCACTCGCTGGGCAAGGTCGTCATCGACCTGACGCAGACCACCCAGACCTGATCGGCGGGAACGTGACAAACCCCGCGCGGCGTCCGGCAGGATGGCGTCGTGGCGCGCGCGGGGACACGGTCGCAGCGAGCCGGCGGCCGTCGAGGTATTAGCTTCGAGCTCATGGCGGCGCGCCGGGCCGAACGGCTCGTGAACCTGGTGATCGCGTTGCTGTCGACCCGGCAGTACCTCACGGCCGAGCAGTTGCGCTCCGCGGTCCCGGGCTACGAGGCCGACGACGGCTCCGAACGCGCCGACGAGGCGTTCAAGCGGATGTTCGAGCGCGACAAGGCCGAACTGCGCGATCTCGGCATCCCGCTGGAGACCGGCCGCACGTCCATCGCCGACGTCGAGGACGGCTACCGCATCTCGCGCCGCGACTACGAGCTGCCGACCGTCGACTTCGACCCGGCCGAGGCCGCGGCCGTCGGCCTCGCCGCCCGGCTCTGGCAGTCGGCGACCCTCGGAGCGCCCGCCCGCACGGCGCTGATGAAACTGCGGGCGGGAGGCACCGCGCTCGAACCCGACGACGCGGTGAGCCCACCGACCGTCGACGCCTCCGACCCCGCCCTCGCCCCGCTGCTCACCGCGGTGCGCGAACGCCGGGTCGT
>CAXUNA010000665.1:0-2387 GCA_964252095.1 uncultured Jatrophihabitans sp.
GGGCCTGCGCCGCGTCGTCGAGTTCGATGGGGACGACCATGCCGGGCAACACGACCTGGTCGGTCAGTGCCAGCACCGGCAGGGTGAGGATTTCGGACATCAGCGTCTTCTCTCGTGAGTTGAGTGCTGACGGCTCAACCTGGAGACGGTGCGGTCTGTTCCGGAGGCAGGCTCCGCTCACGGCGAACAGCATGACGGGGGTCCCCAACCCTGCGGGGCCGGCCGGTGGTCACGGTTTAGGACCCCAGTCGTCGGGTCGACGGGGTGGGCGCGCGGGGATCGGCTGGCGGACCGGGTCGCGGTGTGGTCGGCTCGGGACGTGTCCGACGAGGTGGTCGTCCCGATCCGCAACGCCCGCAGCATCCGCAACCTCGCGGTGGGGGCGCTGCTGCTGCTCGCGTTCGCGGCCGGCGGCGCGGCCTCGGTGGCCGGGGTCGACGACCAGACGACCGGGGTGCGCGTGGTGTCGGGCATCCTCGCGGCGATCTGCCTGCTGGTGGGGATCGGCTGCGTGGTCGCCCTGGTCGTCAGCGTCCCACGGCGCGAGATCGTGGTCGGGGCGCAGGGCGTCAGCTGGCGGACGGCCCGGGGCGTCGCGTGGCGGTGACCTGGCCCGAACTGCGGTCGGTCGCCGTGCACAGCGGGTGGACCCAGGCCCGCACGCGCCGCTACGCCCGGGTGAGCCTGGTGTTGCACGGGACGGACCCCGGGCTGTTCACCCGTCACCCCGAGCTGCGTCAGGTGCGGGACACCCGCGCGGACGGTTCGACGGTCCGGATCCCGTTGACGGACCGCATCGAACTCGTCGAACCGCTCGCGCGGGGACTGGCCGTGTTCGCCGGGCCCCGGTTCGGTGGGGTGCTCGACGACGGCCGGGTGGGCAATCTCAGCTACGGCCGCCCGGGCGACCGCTGAGGCTGGTCCTAGCTGCTGCCCTGGCCCCGTCCGGTCTCTTCCTGGAGGCGGTCGATGGCCTTGCTGGCCTCGGCCTTGCTGATGTCGGTGGGGACCTCCTCGCCGGCCTCCTGGGCCAGGGTTCCGAGGTAGGACTGCTGCGGTCCGGTCGCGGGTTCCTCGCCCGTGACCCACTCGTCGGGATCGCGCTGGGCGTTACGGGTGACGTCGTCTTTCGCTGCCATGCCGTTGGCCTACCCAGGTCCGACGTCGTTCGAACGCGCGTTCGAGGCGATCAGAGTGCGAGCAGCCCGCTGATCTTCCAGTCGTCGCCCTGCTTCACCGCGGTGACCTGGATCTGCGCGGCCGAGGTCGACGTGGCCTGGTCGCTCGCGCGGGTCGACTTCTGGTCGAGGAACACCAGCAGATCCGCCTTCGACGACGTCAGGTCCGAGACCCCCGCCACCACCGACTTCGCGACCAGGGTGAGCTTCTGGCTGCCGGCCTTGGTCTGCAGCGCCTGGAACAACGTCTTGTACTGCGTCGACGCGTCGCCGACGAGCAGCTGCGCCGCGGCCTGCTCGTTGGCCTGTGGCTTGGTGTAGTCGTAGCTGAGCACCTGGTCGAGGGCCTGGCTGACCTGGCCGATGACCTGGGTCGTCTCCGCCTGGTCGACCAGCGCGGTGTTGCCGGCGTCGCCGCCCGACTTCCCGCCGGCGCTCACCAGCAGCAGGATCCCCGCGACGACCATGAGCACCGCGACGAGCGCGATCAGCCCCGGGACGAACGCCCGACGGGCGGTCACGAGAGCGTCACCCCGACCTGCTGGATGGCGCCGATCTTCCAGGTCTCGCCGACCTTGCTCATGGTGATGCTGAACCGGGTGCGCTTGGTGGTGGCCGCCCCCGTCTGGGGCTTGACGACGACCTGGACGCTGGCGATGACGGTCGCCGCGCCGTGGGTGGTGTCGACCTGGGTGACCGCGGCCGCCAGCACCGAGGCGGTGGTGACCGACTTCGAGGCGGCGATCGCCTGCTTGTCGGCGGCGGTCACCGACGAGAGCTGGTCGTGGATCGTGCCGGTGGTGGCGCCGAGCCACCGCTGCAGTCCGCCGTCGACGTCGTTGAAGTCCAGGGTGTTGAGCACCACGATGTCCTGCCGCGCCGCGAGCAACGCGGCGTCGCGGGCACCGGACGCGGACTCCGTGCGCGGCGACTTCGCGTGCACCACGATCGCGACCACGAGGAACGCCGCGGCCAGCACGGCCACCACGCTCGCGAGCACGGTCACGCCGCGGGGACGGCGACGGGAGCGGGCCGACTCGCCGTCGCGGTTGCCGACGGCCTCGGCACCGTCGTCGGTGTCGTCGTCCCCGGTGTCGGTGTCGGTGTCGGTCGACGCCGTCTCGACCGCGGTCGCAGCGGCTGGCTCGGCCCCGCCGACCTCGGCGGGAGTCGTGGTGACGGCCGGCTCGGGCGCGGGCTTGGTGAGCG
>CAXUNA010000666.1:0-2386 GCA_964252095.1 uncultured Jatrophihabitans sp.
GTGTCGGTGGCCGGGACCGCGGCCGGCGCGAGGACCTCCGCGGCGAGGGCGCGCAGGCGGGCACCGAACTCGCCCGGTTCGAATCCGGCGCCGTGGGCGCGGATCGCGGCGGTGTCCCAGTCGCGGGCCAGCGCCGTCTCGATGCCGCCGGCGACCGCGCCGGGTGTCGCATGGTCGACGAAGACCCCGGTGACGTCCTCGAGCGTGGAGTCGAGGTAACCGCCTTCGCGCAGGACGACGGCCGGCACGCCGAACCCCTGCGCCTCGACGACCGTGAGTCCGAAGTCCTCGACCGCCACGGCGACGAGAGCGGCGGCGTTCGCGTAGAGCCAGCGCATCGTGGCGTCGTCGAGGTCGGTGAGACCGACGATGCGTGACGGCCAGTTCCCGGCGGGCAGTCCGCCGACCACCACGAGTCGCAGACCCGGTATCTCCGCCACCGCCCGGCAGACGACGTCGGTGTTCTTGTAGCCCCGGGCGCGTCCGACCGTGAGCACGAAGCCCGGTCCGAGACCCGCCACGGGGGTGTGGCGGCCGGTCTCGGACAACCCGCGTGGCGGGCAGAGGACCGGAGCGTCGATGCCGTAGGTCGTACGGATCCGCTGCGCGACCGTGGAGGAGTTCGCGACGTAGGTGTGGGCGTCGGCGGCGGCGAGGCCGTCCGAGCGCCGCAGCCGCCGGGTCGAGGCGACGAACGCGTGCCGGGCGACGCGGGGGACGACGTGGAGGTAGTCGTGGGGTTGGTAGAGCCACCGCGGCGGGTTGTGGCAGTAGACGACCTTCGGGACGGTCGCGCGAACCCGGTGGGCCCAGCCGCTGCTCGAGCACACGACGAGGTCGGCGTCGTCGATCAGCTGCTGCGAGAAGGCCTTGGCGAGGAACGGGAAAGCCCGGCGCGGATCACGGCGCAGGAACGGGAGCATGTCCGGCCACAGCGTGTGGACCTCGTGCGCGGCGAACTCGGGGTAGGTGGCCGAGGGTTCCCAGCACGACGTGATGAGTGGTGCGCCCGGGAACGCCCGGAGCAGCTCGAGGGCGACCCGCTCGGCGCCGCCGCGCTGGGTGAGGTAGTCGTGCACCACCACCACGCGCATCGACGGGCTCACGGATTCAGAGTGGCATGACTTAACCGTTGCTGCACAATGAGTCGGACATCCCGTACAAGAGAATCATTCGTCTTCATCGAGTGTTTCGTGCAAGCGGATCTCTTCACTTGAAGAGAGCGACCGAGGAGAGTGCATCGGCGTGCACGTGTTGCGGATCTACCACGGCGGGCGGGACGCGACCCACCGGGCGCGTGACCGGGCGCTCGTCGCCGCGGGCCACCGCGTCACGCTCGTGCTGCCGACCTCCTGGCCGGAGGCGGAACTGGTGCACGAGGAACCGTTCGACATGGTCGCCGTTCCGGTACGTCGGTCCGGCGACGTCAACCGGCACGTGTTCGCCGACGCCCGTGCCCTGGCCCGGGCCGTGTCCCGGATCCGGCCCGACGTCGTCGATCTGCAGGAGGAGCCGTTCTCCGCGGTGACCGCTCAGGTCCTACGGGTGATCGGTCCCGACCTCCCGGTGGTCGGCTACACCGCCCAGAACATCGACAAGCGGTGGCCGCCGCCGTTCGCCGGTCACGAGACGCGCGCGTACTCCCGCCTCGCCGGCCTCTACCCGTGCAGCCGGCAGGCGGCGAGCGTCGCGCGCGGCAAGGGATTCGCCGGTCGGATCGACGTCATCCCGCTCGGCGTCGACGCGGAGGTGTTCTCGCCCGGCGGGCAGACGCCGGACGACGACGTGTTCACGCTCGGCGTCGTCGGGCGCCTCATCGAGCGCAAGGGCGTGGTGGACGCCGTGCTGGCCGCCTCCGCCGTCAGCCGGGTCCGTCGCACGCGGTTGCTCGTCGTGGGTGACGGCGCCGAGCGGGCCCACCTGCTCGCCCTCGCGGCGAGCCACGGCGTCGAGGTCGAGTACCACCCGTGGGTCGGCGCCGACGAACTCGCGGGCCTCTACCGACGGATGCACGTGCTGCTCGTGCCCAGTCACGCGACCCGGACATGGGTCGAGCAGTTCGGCCGGGTCGTGCCCGAGGCCCGTCGCTGCGGTGCGGTGGTCGTGGCGACGACGAACGGCAGCCTGCCCGGTCTGGTCGGCGACGTCGGCGTGATCGTGCCCGAGGGATCGGTGGCCGACCTCGCCGACGCCGCGTGTGCCCTCGCCCGCGACGGCTCGCGGTGGCAGGACCTGCGGCGAGCGGGTCTCACGGTCGACGCCACGTGGGGCGACGTCGCCACCGCGCTCGGCGCGTCGTACGCCCACGCGGTGGGTGGTCGACGCGAGGTCCACCCGGTCGGCCGCCCGGCCGCCGTCGCGGAGTTCGGGCCGCCCGCGGCGGTCG
>CAXUNA010000667.1:0-280 GCA_964252095.1 uncultured Jatrophihabitans sp.
GCGCTGTGGCCGTGGGTGCAGGTGCTGCGCGAACTCGGCAGCCGCATGCCCGACGACGTCCTCGCCGCGGCGACCGCGGGCCGGGCCGCACCGGTCGCCACCCTCGTGCCGGAACTGGTGCGCGGTGCAACACTCGAGACCGCCGGGCCCGCCACCTCGTTCGACGAGGCCGAGGTGCGGACCCTCGACGCCGTCGTCAGCTTCGTCGCTGCCGCCGCGGCGCGCCCGCCGAAAGTTGTCCTCGGGGCCGCCCCGCAGGGGGGCCCCCCCGCCCCCCCCC
>CAXUNA010000667.1:290-2370 GCA_964252095.1 uncultured Jatrophihabitans sp.
ATCGTGGTCGTCGTGGACGACCTGCAGTGGGCCGACCCGGCCTCCCGCCGGCTCGCCGAGTACGCCGCGACGCACCTGCGTGACAGCCGCGTCACGGTGGTGGTGACCGTCCGGTCGCCCGGCCTCGACGACGACCACTCCGACCTCGCGGTCCTGGCCGCGCTGGCGCGGCTCACCCGCGTACGCCGGATCGACCTGCCGCCCATCAGCGAGGACGACGTCCTCGCGCTCGTCCGCGACCGGGTCGGCGACGACGTCGATCAGCGGACGGCCGTCGCACTCCACGCCCGCACCGGAGGAAATCCCTTCTACATCGGGGAAATCGTCCGGCTGGTGCTGACGACGGGTGTCGACACCGCGATGGCCGACGGCGTCCCGGACAGTGTCCGCGGGGTCATCCGTACCCGTGTGCAACGGTTGTCCGAGGTCGACCAGGCCGTGCTGCGCGCGGCGGCCGTGCTCGGCCGCACGTTCGACATCGACCTGGTGGCCGCGGTCACCGGGATCGACGAGGACGCCGTCGACGAGGCGGTCGACCGCGGGACCAGCCTCGGGTTGCTGCGGTCCGAACCGGGTACCGTCGACCTGCACCGGTTCACCCACGCGCTGCTCCAGGAGACGCTGTTCGACGAGACCGGCCCGTCGCGACGCAAGCGGCTGCACCGCCGCACGGCCGAGGTGCTCACCGACCGGCGTGAGGGCCGGCGGCGCGGCCCCGCCCCCGCCCGGTGGATCGCGCACCACCTCGCCGAGGCGGGCACCGACGACGACCTCGAACGGGCCGCCGAGTTCTACCTGCTCGCGAACGACGACGCCTTGGAGCGACGGGCGTACACGGAGTGCAGCGCCCTGCTGCACCAGGCGCTCGAGACGGCGAAGCGGGTCCCCGGTGGCCGGGGCGTCACGCTCCGCGCCGCGGCGACCTACCGCTTGCGCTCGTTCCACATGCTGTTCGACGGCACCATGTCGCCCTACGGGCTGTGGGCCGAGGGGCCGGTCGAGTTCGACCCCGACGCCCCGACCCGCGACCTCGTCACCACGCTGCACGCCTGGTGGGGCGACCTGCACGGGCGCAACGACCTGGCCGGGGCCGCGGAGATCACCGCGACCATCGACAAGCTCGCCGACGACCGCGACGACGACCTGCTGCGGCTCGCCGCGCTCATGACCACCGGCTACAACCGGCAGCAGCAGGGCCGCTACGCCGAGGCCGCCGCGTCGTTCGCGGCGATGGAGCACCACCTGGACCGTGTCACGATCCCCGAACTGGTCTTCACGCCCGACCCGCGGGTCGGCGCCCCCCTCTGGCAGGGCGTGTGCGAGTTGATCATGGGAAACCCCGACCGCGACGACGCCTTGTTCCGGGTGGCCGATTCGCGGGCGCGCGAGCTGGGTGACCCCGTCGCCCAGAGCTACGTCGACGGCATCGGGGTGTTCCGGCAGGTGTGGCGCGGTGACGGTGCGGCGGCGCGCGAGGCGGCGCAGGTGGTCGACCGCAACATCCAGGCCCGGAACATGCACATGATGCGGATCTACATGGCCATGCCGATGGCCTGGGCCACGGCGGCGGGCGACCTCGAGCGCGGGGTGGCCCTCGCGGACGAGGCCATGGCGGTGATCGGCGAACCCGACGGCATGGTGTGGCGGCCGTTCTTCCTCGGTCACCACGCGGAGATCCTGCTGTGGGCCGGGCGGTACGACGACGCCCTGGCCGCTCTCGAGCGGGCGTTCGCCGAGGCGGCGGACTCGGGCGCGCACGGGAACGACGCCGTCCTGCACCGCGTCAAGGCCCAGGTGCTGCGGGCCGTCGGGGCGCCCGCCGCCGAGGTCGACGTCGAGATCGCCCGCGGCCTCACGGTCGCGCGCCGCCAGTCCGCGAGGTTGTTCGAGCACCAGCTGCTGGCGGCGGCGGCCGCGCCGTGAGCGACCTGACGTTCTCCGTGCTCGGCCCGGTGCAGGCGCTGCGCGGCGGCCGCACACTGGAGCTCGGACCGGCCCGGCGGCGCACCACGCTCGCCGCCCTGGTGGTCGACGTCGGCCGGGTGGTCGCGGTGGACACAGTCGTCGACCGGATCTGGGA
>CAXUNA010000668.1:0-2364 GCA_964252095.1 uncultured Jatrophihabitans sp.
GGTCGAGACCGGGGGCACCGCCGTGGCGGACGGCCACGCCCGCGCGGTGGCCTGGCCGAAGCTGCTGGCGTTCGTCGCCGCGGTCCCGTGACCTGCCCGCCTGTGGAACAGATGTGCCGTTCGGCGCGTTCGTCTCCCTCGTGACGTCGACCGCTCCCGCCACTCCCGCCACCTCGGCCGGGCCCTCCCGCCGGGACCTGGGGCTGCGCTCCGAGCGCGGGCCGATCCTGCTGGCCGTCATGCTCGCCACCGGCCTGGTCGCGATCGACAGCACGATCATCGCGACCGCCGTGCCCGCGGTCGTCGGGGACCTCGGCGGGTTCTCGCAGTTCCCGTGGCTGTTCTCGATCTACCTGCTCACCCAGGCCGTCAGCGTGCCGATCTACGGCAAGCTCTCGGACACCGTCGGACGGCGTCCGGTGATGTTGTTCGGCATCGGCCTGTTCCTGCTCGGTTCGGTGCTGTGCGGGTTCGCCTGGTCGATGCCCGCGCTCATCGCGTTCCGGGCGGTGCAGGGTCTCGGCGCGGGCGCCGTCCAGCCGATCTCCATGACGATCATCGGCGACCTCTACACCGTGGAGGAGCGGGCGAAGGTCCAGGGCTACGTCGCGAGCGTGTGGGGGGCGTCGTCCGTGCTCGGCCCCACCCTCGGCGGCGTGTTCTCCGACTACGTGTCCTGGCGGTGGATCTTCTTCGTCAACATCCCGCTCGGCGCCTACGCGGTGTGGGTCTTCTGGCGTCGGTTCAGCGAGACCGAGCGGGCGCCGGCGAAGCACCGCATCGACTACGTCGGCGCCGGCGTGCTGGCCGTGGCGACGTCCGTGCTGATCATCGCCGTGCTCGAGGGCGGTGTGGCCTGGGCCTGGGGGTCGGTGACGTCGCTGACGCTGTTCGTCGTGGCCGTCGTCGGGCTGATCGGCTTCGTGGTCGTGGAGCGCCGCGCCGCCGAACCGGTGCTGCCGCTGTGGGTGCTGCGCCACCGGGTGCTCGCGGGCGGCAACGTGACGTCGTTCGCGGTCGGCGCGCTGCTGATCGGTCTGACCTCCTACGTCCCGACGCTCGCCCAGGGCGTGTACGGAACCGGCGCGGTGATCGCGGGATTCGCCCTGGCCGCGCTCACCCTCGGGTGGCCGGTCTCGGCCGCCAACGCCGGTCGGCTCTACACCCGGATCGGCTTCCGCGATACCTGCCTGATCGGCTGCGTCGCCGTGGTCGGCGGCGCGGTGTGGCTCGCGTTCCTGCCGCAGTCCGCGGGCGTCGGCGAACTCGCGGCCGCCTGCTTCGTCACCGGCATCGGCATGGGCCTGGTCGCGAGCCCGTCGCTCATCGCGGTGCAGTCGGTGGTCGACTGGTCGCGCCGCGGTGTCGTCACCGGGACGAACATGTTCTTCCGGTCGATGGGCAGCGCCATCGGCGCGGCGCTGTTCGGCCTCATCGCGAACCACATCCTCGCCGACCGGTTCGCCCACCCGCCGGCGGCGGTCGCGGGCAAGCTGCCGGACAGCGCCGACGCCACCTCGCTCGTGCAGGGCGGCCACCACACCGGCGGCGCGGTCGCGGACTTCGTGCGCGACGGCCTCTACCTCGCGACCCACGGCGTGTTCTGGGCCGTGCTCGCGGCGGCCGTGCTCATGGTGGTCGGCGTCGCGCTGATCCCGCGGCGGACCGCGCCGATCGACGCGTCCTGACCGGGGTCGTGCCGGGCACGATGACCTCGTGCCGTCCGTCCGCCTCACCCACACCGCATCGCTGACCCCCGCCGAGCGTGCGGCCGTCCACGACCTGCTGTTCGACGTCTTCGACGACATGGCCGAGGACGACGTCGAGCATGCCCTCGGCGGCCTGCACGCGATGGTGTGGGACGGCGGGGAGCTGGTCGCGCACGGCGCGGTGGTGCAACGTCGGCTGCTGCACGGTGGTCGGGCGTTGCGGGCCGGCTACGTCGAGGGCGTGGCCGTGCGCGCCGACCGGCAACGGCAGGGGCTCGGCCGCGCGGTGATGACGACGCTCGACGACGTCGTCCGGCACGCGTACGAGATCGGCGGCCTCGGCGCCACGGACGAGGCGGTGCCGCTCTACGTCTCCCTCGGGTGGCGACGCTGGGAGGGCACCGCGTGGGCGCTCACCCCCGACGGTGTGGTGGAGACCGCCGAGGATGCCGGGGCGATCTTCGTCCTGCCGGTCGACGGCGTCCCGCTCGACGTCGCGGGCGCGATCACCTGCGACTGGCGCGAGGGTGACGTCTGGTGACCCGGCCCGGCACGAGCCGCCCGAACCCGTCGTCCCGGAGGTGCGCCCCGATCCCGATCATCGCCCGGAGGTCCTTCCCCCGGTCCCGACCGAGGTCTACACAAGGGGCATGAC
>CAXUNA010000669.1:0-2363 GCA_964252095.1 uncultured Jatrophihabitans sp.
CCCTCGTCCACCTCGGGTTCGTCGGGCACCACGGCGTCCGGCACCACGTCCGGCGCCGGCTCCGCGACCTCGACCGACCTCGGCGCCACGGCCGGCGGCGCCGGAGGCGGCGGCACGACCAGCACGTCGTCGGAGCTCGCAGCGTTGCTCGCGGCAACGGACACCCGCTGGGCGGCCGCGGTGAGCGGCGCGCAGGAGGCGGCGACGCTGGAACTGGCCACGGGCACCTCGGTGATCGGCATCGGCGGGTTCACGGGCAGCGACGACGCGCCGACGCTCGCGCAGTTCCAGCAGTGGGTCGCGGCCGGTGACATCGGCTACTACGTCGTCAGCGGGTCCGGTGGTGGCGGAGCGGGCGGCACCAGCAGCGCCGCCGGTGCGATCACCGCGTGGGTCGAGGCGAACTACACGGCCACGACGGTGGGTGGCACCACGGTCTACGCGTTGACCGGCTGAGCAAGGCAAGGCAACGCTCGGTGGCGCGGAGCTCACGACGTCCGGAGGATGGACGTCGTGAGCTCTCACCCAGAAGGAGTGACACTGCCCGACCTCGACCCCACGCACCACGCGCGACCCGACACCCATGCCGACCCCGACGAGCACGAGTTCGGGTCCGAGCACCGCGACGTCGCCGGCGGCTGGTTGCGCCCGGCGGTGTTCGGGATGATGGACGGCCTGGTCACGAACGTCTCGCTCATCGCGGGCGTCGGAGGCGGCGGGGTCTCGGAGCACACGATCGTGCTGACCGGGCTCGCCGGGCTGGTCGCCGGCGCGTTCAGCATGGCCACCGGCGAGTACGTCTCGGTGAGCAGCCAGAACGAGGCGGTGCAGGCCGAGTCCGGCATCGAGCTGCACGAGCTCAGGGTCAACTCGGCGGCCGAGGCCGACGAGCTCGCCGAGCACTACATCGGCATCGGCATCAGCCCGGCCACGGCACACGCGTTCGCGCACGAGCTGGCCGAGCACCCCGAGCAGGCGTTGCGGGTGCACGCGCAGGAGGAGATGGGGGTCGACCCCACCGACCTGCCGAGCCCGTGGACCGCGGCCGGATCGTCGTTCGTGTTCTTCGCGATCGGTGCCGTCCTGCCGTTGCTGCCGTACCTGTTCGGCCTCGACCAGCTCGTGGTCGCGCTCGGCATCGGCGGCCTCGCCCTGCTGGTGGCCGGCGCGATCACCGCGCGGTTCACCCGGCGGTCGGTGGTGTACTCCGCCCTGCGTCAGTTCGCGCTGGGCGCGCTCGCCGCGGGCGTCACCTACGGCGTCGGGGCGCTCATCGGCGCGAACGTCGGCTGACGGCGGTGCGGCGGCGGGTCGGGCTCCCGCCGGCGGTCCGTGACGTCCTCGTCGCCGCGGTCCTGCTGGTCGGTTCGTTCGTCCCGGGCCTCGCGCACAACGGCGTGGTCATCGGCGATCTCGAGCCCCGGTCGTGGAACGCGTTCGCGGTGGTGCTGATCGTCGCGCAGTCCGTGCCCGTGGTGTCGGCACGCCGCTTCCCGCTTCCGGTGCTCGCCGTCGTCGGTGTCGCGTTCGGCGTGTTCCAGGTCGTCGGCTTCGACCCGGCGTTCGCGAGCCTCGGCGTCCTCGTCGCGATCTACGCCGCGGCCCGCGGAACGGGTTCGCCGCGTGCGGTCGCGGGAGCGGGGGTCGTCGCGTACGTGGTCCTCGTGATCGCGCTCGCGGCGAACGACGCGTCGGTGCGACCGGTCGACGGCGTGACCTTCTTCCTCGTGCCGGCGGCGGCCTGGTTGCTCGGCCGGTGGACCCGCGGGCGCGCCGTGGTCGAGGCCGAGCGCGAACACCTGGCGGCGGAGCAGGCCGTCGCCGCGGAGCGACGCCGGCTGGCGAGCGAGCTGCACGACGTCGTCACCCACCACGTCACCGCGATGGTCGTGCAGGCGGGCGCGGCCGGCCTCGTCGCGGGCCCCGACGTCGACCCGCGGGTGCCGGTCGCGCTCGACGCGATCGCGGACACCGGTCGTGCCGCTCTCACCGATCTGCGCGAGCTGCTCGCGGTTCTCGGCTCCGACCGGCCCGATGGCCGTCGCCCCGCGCTCGGCGCGGTCGCGGCGCTCGTCGACACCAGCCGTCGGGCCGGGCACGAGGTCACCCTGCACGCGCCCGCCGACGTCACGACCGGGCTCCCCGACGCCGTGCAGCTCGCGGCCTACCGACTCGTGCAGGAAGGCCTGACCAACGCGATGAAACACGCGCCCGGCACCGCGACCGTCGTGACACTCGACCGGGGACCCGTCGACCTCGGTGTGGAGGTGGCGAACCGGCTGCCGGACCGCGCGGCGCCGGCGCCGGCACGGGTCCGCGGTTCCGGGCACGGACTCGCCGGCCTGCGGGAGCGGGTGGCCCTG
>CAXUNA010000670.1:0-2363 GCA_964252095.1 uncultured Jatrophihabitans sp.
GCGTCACCAGCCCGTGCACGATCGCGAGCCCCAGACCGGTGCCCACCGGCCGCGCGCCGCGGTAGCGCTCGTACAGCGCACCGCGGTCGAACGCGACCGCGAGGTCGTCGTCGGTCAGACCCGGTCCGCCGTCGCGGACGGCGACCTCGATGCCCGCCACCCCGTCGAGCGGAGCACGCCGGATGGCGATGATCATCGGCCGGCCCGCGGGCGTCATGCGCAGGGCGTTCTCGCACAACCCGTCGATGACCTGTCGGATCCGGCCCGGGTCGGTGTGGGCGTCGAACGAGGTGCCGGGCAGGCCGTGGTGCTCCTCGGCGAACACCACCCCGACGGCCTGGCAGCGGTCGGCCCACACCACGGCCGCCCGGTGGACCAGGTCGTCGAGGTCGACGTCGGTGAGGTCGATGCGGAACGTGTGCGCGTCGAGCCGCGCGAGGTCGAGCAGGTCGGTGACCAGGCGGGCGAGGCGGTGCGACTCGTCGAGCATCACCTGGCCGACGATCGGGACGGTCTCGCCCTCGACCACGCCGTCGGCCAGGGACTCCGCGTAGCCGGTGATGGCGGTGAGCGGGGTCCGGAGATCGTGGGAGACCGAGAGCAGGAACTCGCGCTGCCGGGCCTCGGAGCTCGCGAGCGACCGGGTCAGGATGTTGATGGCCGCGCCGACCTCGGCGACCTCGCGGGGGCCCTCCGGCCGCACGTCGACGTCACGGTGTCCCTCGGCGAGCCGCAACGCGCCGCGGGCGGTCCGCTGCAGCGGGCGGGCGAGCCGCATCGCGTAGAGCAGCGACAGCGCGACACCGAACCCCAGCGCCACGACCAGCGCGACGAGCAGCAGGTTGATGGCGTCGTCGACCGGCCGCAACGCGTCCGAGCGGCGCTGGACCAGCACGATCGCACCGTCGGCCGTGGGGCGGGCCTCGACGTAGACGTCCTCGGAGTCGACCTTGCGGCGGTCGGACAGCGCGACGCCCGCCACCAGGGTGTCGACCTCGGCATCGCTCAGCGCGTCGCGGGCCAACCGGGTGTCGCTGTCGACGACCTCGCCGCCGGTACCGATGCTGGCGTAGGAGATCTTGAGCGCGGTGAGGGCCGAGAGGGCGTCGCGCTGACCCACGGTCGGCGACGTGGCATTGTTGGCCGTGGCCTGCGCCGCGTTGGCGAGGGCCGCGAGCGAGCGGTCGGCCACGGCGTCGCTCTGCCGCCGGATGAGTCCGACGGCGAGGGTGCCCGCGACCAGCAGGCTGACCACCGACACCGCGATGCCGAGCACCGTCATGCGGCCGGCGAGGGTGCGCGGCCGGCGCACCCGGGGCGGAACGGGCGTGGGGCTCACGCGGGTGGACGGGGTCAGGGCGTGGCGCCGACGGTGACGTCGCCGTCGTCGGAGACGCGCTCGTCGCCGCGGTCCTCGGCGGCGTAGCCGACGCCGCGGACGGTGCGCACCGGGCTCGCGTCACCGAGCTTGCTGCGCAGCTGCGCGACGTGCACGTCGACGGTGCGGGTGCCGGCGGTCGGGGCGTAGCCCCACACCTCCGAGAGCAGCTGCTCGCGGGTGTGCACGCGGCCGGGCTTCTTCATCAGGTACGAGAGCAGGTCGAACTCGGTGGCGGTGAGCGCGACCTCGCGGCCGGCCGCGTAGACGCGGTGGCCCTCGAGATCGACGCGGACCTGGCCGACCTCGAGCGTCGAGGAGCTCGGGACGCCCTGGGTGCGACGCAGCACCGAGGCGACGCGGGCCACCATCTCGCGCGGGGAGAACGGCTTGGTGACGTAGTCGTCGGCGCCGAGCTCGAGGCCGACGATCCGGTCGACCTCCTCGTCGCGGGCGGTCATGAACAGCACGGGCGTCCAGTCGTCGTCGGCGCGCAGCCGCCGGCAGATCTCCACGCCGTCCATGCCCGGCAGGGCGATGTCGAGGATGACGGCCGCCGGGCGCAGCCGCTTGACCGCGGCGTAACCCGCGTCGCCGTCGCTCTCGTGCTGCACGCCGTACCCGGCACGGACGAGGTACATCGTGACGACGTCGGCGATCGACTTCTCGTCCTCGACGATGAGCACCATCCCGCGCTGACCGCCGGTGCCGGGCGTGGTGGCGGTGGACGACGAGGTCTGCGTGCCGGTCATGCAGGCGAATCTAGCGCCCCGACGCGGCCCGGGGCGGCGTTCCACATCGGGTCCAGAGGGTCGGCACGACGATCGAACGAATCATCCCGGTAGGGGCCGGTCCGGTGTGTGCACGTCGTGTTCGCCGTCGGTGGCGGTCGCGTCAGGCCGGTCGGCCGTGGGGTCCTCCCCGTGGTCGAGCGCCGACCACATGGTGGCGTCACGCGGTCGCGACGCGGCGACCGGCGCCTCGT
>CAXUNA010000671.1:0-2354 GCA_964252095.1 uncultured Jatrophihabitans sp.
GGTACGACGCGGGAGGCGGCAGCACCGGTCCCCAGGTCGCGGCCCCCGCCGCCGTCGAGCCCGGCGTCGCGATCGTCACCGGCGGCGGCGCCACCCTGTACCCCGACGTGTTCGGGGTGTCGCTCGGCGTCGACCACCCCACCACCGCCGGACTGGTGCACGGTGCACGGGACCGGTTGGTGCAGGGCGCACCGACGGAGACGGTCGAACCGCTGTACCTGCGCCGCCCCGACGCCGTCGTGCCCACCGGCCGGAAGTCGACGGTGCAGCGCTGACCATCGCGATCGTCCCCATGCTGCCCGCGCACATCGACCAGCTGATGGTCTTCGAGCGGGAGCTGTTCGGACCGGAGGCCTGGACGGCGCACGGGTACCGCCTCGAGCTCGCCGACACCCGCAGCCGCTGGTACGTGGTCGCGGTCGACCCGGACGACGACGACCGGTTGGTCGGCTGGGCCGGGATCATGCTGCTCGGGGAGGACGCCGAGATCCTCACCGTCGGCGTCGTGCCGTTCCGGCGCCGCGAGGGCGTCGCCGGCCTGCTGCTCGACGCGCTGGAGGCGCACGGCGCGGGCCTCGGCGTCACCGCGGTGTTCCTCGAGGTGCGGGTCGACAACGCCGGCGCGATCGCGCTCTACGAGCGCCGCGGCTACGAGCGGGTCGGCACGCGGCGGGGCTACTACGAGCACGGCCGGGTCGACGCCGCGCTCATGCGCCGCGACCTGACCGCCGCGACCTGACCGTGGGGGAGGCGGTCTCAGCCCATCGACTTCCGGCCGTCGATCGCCTCCCGGATGATGTCGGCGTGGCCCGCGTGCTGGGCGGTCTCGGCGACGACGTGCACGAAGACCCGTCGCGCCGAGCGCGTGGCGCCGGGCGTGAACCACGGCGCGGCGGGCAGCGGGTGGGACCGGTCGAGGTCGACCGTGCGGACCAGGTCGTCGGTCGCGGCCGCCACCTCGGCGTAGGCGGCGAGCACGCCGGCGAGGGTCTCGTCCGGCAGCAGGGTGAACTGCCGCTCGCGTTCGGACCAGTCGAGGTCCTCGGGGATCTCCTGCGCCGACGTGCCTTCGACGACGAACCGCGCCCACTGCGCCTCGGTGGCCGCGACGTGCTTGACCAGTCCGCCGAGTGTCAGCTCGCTGACCGTGCTGCGTTCACGGGCCTGGTCGTCGGTGATGCCCTCGACGCTCTTCCGGAGGAAGTACCGGGTCGCGGCGAGGGACTCCAGCAGGTCGGCGCGTTCGCCGTCGGTGGTCGTCATGACCGGGACCCTGGGACCGCTCCAGGAACGTTGCGTTCCGCATGGTCGCGTGCGTCCCACCGCGTCGTGATCTCGCGGAAGGCCGCGCCGGGCCCGGTTCCCTGCGAGATCACGACGGGTCCGGTGCGAGCACGATGTCGAACCGCACACGCGACCACGGGCCGTCGAGCGCCCGGCCGTCCGGTGTCGGGGTGCCGGCCCGCTGCCGCTCGAACGGCTTCACCAACGACGCCCGGACGCCGAACACGCTGTCCGCGGTGGGGCCGTCCGCGACGAAGATGTGCGTCACGACCCGCCGGTGCCCGTCTGCGGTCACCATGAAGTGCAGGTGCGGCGCCCGCATCGGCGAGCGGTTCGTCGCCGCGAGCAACTGTCCGACCGGGCCGTCGTCGGGGATCGGGTACGGCGTCGGGGTCAGCGCCCAGAACCGGTACACCCCTTCGGCGTCGGCGCGCAGATGACCGCGGGCGGACGTGCGGTCGTCGGCGTACTGGACGTCGTACCGGCCGTCGTCGTCGGCCTCCCAGACCTCGATGAGGGCGCCGGGCAGTGGCGCCCCGGCCGACGACCGCACCGTGCCCTCCACCCAGCACGGCTCGCCCGGTGCGCCGCCCGCGATGTCCCCGCCGAGCCCGACGGCGGGTGATCCCTCGACGAAGAACGGCCCCCACACCGTGGCCTCGGTGACGCCGTCCGCCGCCGAGTCGTTGACGGTGATGGTCTGCATCGACACGCCGAGCACGTCCGAGAGCAGGATGAACTCCTGTCGGCGTTCGTCGGTGATGTGCCCGGCGGCGGTGAGGAACCCGATCGCCGCCTCCCACTCCGCCTCGGTCAGCCGGGTCTCGCGGACCACCGCGTGCAGATGCCGCACGACGGACTCCAGGACCTCCCGCAGCCGGGGCGACGGCGTGCCCGCGAGGCTCGCGACCACCTCGTCGGTGAGCTCCTGCTCGCGGGACACGTCGGCCGGGTCGGACGCAGACATGGCACGACCTTCGCACGCCGGATCTCCGAGCCGCGGTCAGGCGGTGGTCACCTCGGCCCGCGCGTCGGGTGCGGCACCGGCATCGGCCGCCGCCGCCCGCCCC
>CAXUNA010000672.1:0-2345 GCA_964252095.1 uncultured Jatrophihabitans sp.
CGCCGCCGGGGCTCGGGCACCCGTTCGCGAAGGCGCTGGTCGCCGCCACCGCCGGGCCGCCGCGGGCGAAGTTCGGCTGGACCGACGTCGCCCGGTTCACCGAACTCGGCATCCCGGCGGTGAACTTCGGCCCCGGCGACCCGGAGCTCGCCCACACCCGCGAGGAGTACGTGACGACGGCCCGGATCGCCGAGGTGGAGCGGGGTCTCGCCGCGACGTTGGCGACGATCGACCTGGGCTCCGCGGCCGGCTGAGGTCAGCCGGTCAGCTGCCGGCGATCAGCTTGGCGCCGACGCCGATCGCGCGCTCGGTCTCGTGCTTCACGGCCTGCCGGGTGGTGTCGTCGACCGGGAGGTCGCCGGCGCCGCCGGACACGTGGCTCGCGCCGTAGGGGTTGCCGTCGACGAACTTGCTCGGGTGCGTGTAGCCCGGCGCGACGATGATCCCGCCGAAGTGGATGACGTTGTTGTACAGCGTCAGCAGCGTCGTCTCCTGGCCGCCGTGGGCGGTCGAGCTGCTCGTGAACCCGGCGTAGACCTTGTCGGCGAGCGCGCCGCGCTGCCACAACGGGCCGAGGCCGTCGATGTACTGCTTGAGCTGGGCCGCGACCGCGCCGTAGCGGGTCGGGGTGCCGAAGAGGACGACGTCGGCCCACTCGATGTCGTCCGGGGTCGCCTCGGCGATGCCCTCGGACTCCATGCGCTGCACGTTGGCCTGCCAGGCCGGGTTGCCGGCGATCGCCTCGGCGGGCGCGAGCTCGCGGGCCCGGACCAGCCGCACCTCGGCGCCGGCGTCCTTCGCGGTCTGCTCGGCGGTGCGGGCCATCTCGAGGATGGTGCCGGTGGAGCTGTAGAAGATGATCGAGACCTTCACGGGCCGTGCGGCCATGGGGAGGTCCTTCCTGTCGGAGCGGTTGTTGCGTACTCAACAGCCGTACCCACGTGGTGGCTGTTCCGGACTCCGACCGCCCGGGATGAGACGATGTCGGGCGTGGTGACCGTGTTCGTCTACGCCGTCCTGGCGATCGTGGTCGTCGGGGCGTTGGTCGCCCTCGCCGTGCTGGTGCTCCCGGGCACCGAACAGCTCGCCCCCGCCACCGCCGACCGCACCCCCTGGGCGCTGCCGTCCGAGCGGGCGATGACCGGCCCGGACGTCGGCCGGCTGCGGCTGCCGGTCACGCTGCGCGGCTACCGGTTCGCCGAGACCGACGCGGTGCTCGACCGGCTCGGCGAGGAGATCGCCTACCGCGACGCGGTGATCGAGACGCTGCGTGCCGAGCTCGGTGGCCGCGAGCCGCTCGCCGACGCCGGTGCCGAGGTGCTGGTCGACCCGGCCGAGCTGGGGCTCGCCGACGACGGCGACGCCGACGTCGAGGACGAGCTCGTGGAGCTGGGGGAGACGCCGGAGGAGACCGAGCACGAGGTCGGCCCGGAGGAGCCGGTGGACGTCGTCGAGGACGTCCCGGACGTCGACCTCGACGCGCCGGTGGACGTCGTCGCGGTGGTGGAGCCGGTCGAGGTGGTCGAGGAGGTCGAGGTGGTCGAGGTGGAGCCCGAGCCGGGCCCCCACGTCGTGGCGCTCGACGACGACTTCCCGGAGTTCGACGGGCATGACGACGTCCCGCCGGCGGGGCCGTCGCGGTCGTGAGCGAGCCCCCGGTTCCCGACGGCCGGGCCCGGTGCAGCTGGGCCGATCCGGCGTCCGCCCCGGCGGACTACGTCGACTACCACGACCACGAGTGGGGGCGGCCGGTCCACGGCACGGCGGGCCTGTACGAACGGCTCACCCTCGAGGCGTTCCAGTCCGGGCTGTCCTGGCTGACGATCCTGCGCAAGCGACCGGCCTTCCGGGCGGCGTTCGCGGACTTCGACCCGGAGGTGGTCGCGGGGTTCGGCGACGCCGACGTGGAGCGGTTGATGGCCGACGCCGGCATCGTCCGCAACCGCCGCAAGGTCGACGCGACCATCACCAACGCCCGCCGGATCGCCGATGCCGTGCCCGAGGGGCTCGACGCCTTCCTCTGGTCGTTCGCCCCGCCCGCGCGCCCGCGACCCGAGACACCCGCCGACGTCCCGGCCGTCACGCCCGAGTCGACCGCGTTGGCCAAGGAGCTCAAACGACGCGGGTTCGCCCACGTCGGCCCGACCACCAGCTACGCGCTCATGCAGGCGACCGGCATGGTCGACGACCACCTGCAGCGCTGCTTCGTCCGGTTCTGACCGGCGCGCGCCGCTGCCCGCCGCCGCGGGCCCGACGGGGATCACCGATCTGTTCCTTGCGACATGACGCGTGTGATGTCTCGGGTGATTGTTGACAGGTTTGTCGCAGCGGATCGTTGACAGTCA
>CAXUNA010000673.1:0-2344 GCA_964252095.1 uncultured Jatrophihabitans sp.
GAGCAGGACGGAGCGTCGGGTGACGCCCTGGGGATCTGGCACGGCTGCACCGCCTCACGAGGGGTTCGGAACAGCCGAAACCCTAGGAGTGCGGGCCTTCCCGATCGGGCGAATCCGCTCCCGGATCAGTCCCAGATCAGTCCCACGCGGTCACGGGCCGGCGGCGACCAGCTCGTCGAGGACACCGTCGAGCGCCCGGCGGACGAGCCGGAACCAACTCGAGCGCGACATGTGCAACGGTCCGCCCGGCGGACCGGGCGTGGGGTGGAGGTACGCCGCGTCGAGCGCCTGGCGCTCGAGGGCGGCCGGGTCGGGCCAGGCGGCCTCGATCGCTGCCGTGAGCAACGTTCGGAGCTGCTCGGCGCGGTACCGCCGGTGCCCCGGTGCGGGCAGGAGCACGGCCGCCAACGCCGAGTCCGCGAGCCCGGCGTCGGACCGCCACTCCCGCAGCGCGGACCGGAGGTCGTCCAGCTGCACCGGGGTGGACCCGGTCCGGACCGACGACGGCACGATCCCGGACAGCCCGAGCTCCTGGTAGACGGTGCGGTGGATGTGCTCGACCATGCCGGCCGGGCCGTGGTTGATGACGTGGACCTGGACGGCGCGGCCGTCGGCCAACCTCGCGTCCAGGTCCCCGAGGCGCACGCCACCGACGGCGGCGGCGAACTGCAACGCCGCGGGCACGGTGGGCGTCACGACGACGTAGCTCGCCACCGGGTTCGGCGTGTCGGTGACGAGGTAACCCCCGATCCCGAGCAGGCCCTGCACGGCGCCACCCGGGTCCTCGTCGGCGGTGACGCTGCAGTGCCACACCACCGCGGCGCCCGCGACGTGGTCACGGGCGTGGGCGAGGCGCGGCCCCACGAACGGGTCCTCCCACGCGGCGTCGGGGGCGTGCGTCGAGCTGAACGCGACCCCGATCCCCGCGATCGCGCCGCCCGCGTGCCGCACCACGTAGACGCCGGGGCCGCCGGGGTGCAGCCACGGCTCGAGCATCGGCAGGTAGGGGCCGAACCGGGCGGTCGTCCGGACTGTCTCGAGGTCGTCGGCCGACAGCCGGTCGAGGTGATGGGTACTCGCGTTGACGCCGAATCCCCACCGGATCGCGGCGTTGTCGACCAGGTGCACGAGGTCGGCCGTGCCGGTCCGTCCACCCGCCAGCGCGTCGGCGGCGAGAACGTCGACCACCCGTCGGCGCAGCCCCGACTCGAGACCGGGGCTGTTCGCCCGCACCTCGGCGCGGACCGCGCGCGACAGCAGTTCGTGCGGGGCGACGCCGTCACCGCTCGCGGAGATGAACGAGCGTTGGGTGAGCCACGTCCACGCGAGGTCGGCAGCCGGGGCGTCGTCGAGGACGGTGCGGAGCAGCTGCGGGGTCGTCACCCGCGCGATCGAGGCGACGACCAGGGCGCGGGTGTGCTGCAGGGCGTCGCGGTCGGCGCGGTCCAGCAGCCGCCGGGTGAGCTGGACCGCGACCGTCACGGGAGGCGACAGGTCCTCGCTCGGGCCGACCTGGCCGGGTTGGCCCGCGTGCTCGGCGGCCAGCGCGAGCCCGAGCGGGTTGCCCCCGGTCCACTGCAGCGCGCGGCGCACGGCGTCGGGTTCGACCAACCCCCGCGCGTGCAGCAGGGCGGTGGCGTCGACGGTCGTCAGCGGTGCGAGCGGGAGCTCGGTGGTCAGCCGGCCCCAGGCACCGGCGGTCCACGCGCTGTCCGGTGGCAACCGGCTCGCGATGAGGACCAACGCCCCGATCGGCAGGGCCGGCAGGACCTGGGACCGCAGGAGGCCGGACAGGGCGGCGACGTGCTCGAAGGTGTCGAGGGTGACGACCGGGCGGGCCAGCGAGACGGCGTCCCGCAGCGGGTCGAGCACGGACGGTGTGGGGGTGGCGTCGCGCAGGTCGAGGGCGAGGACCGGCCGGCCCCGGTGTCCCGCCCGGCGTGCGGTCTCCCGCAGCAGCGCGCTCTTGCCGATGCCGCCGGGGCCGTGCACGAGCACCACGCCGCCGTTCGTGCGCCCGAGCAACCGGTCGATGACGTCGAGCTCGTCACCCCGGCCGACGAACCCCACCTCGTCGTACCACTCGGCGAGCTCACCGAGGGTTCTCGTCACCTTCACAGGTTAGTGCTCGGTGACCGTCGTGTGAGGGTCTGTCGCGGACGCGGCCCGAAGGCGCGGGTTGTCGGTACCGGTCGGCACACTGGAGGGCGGGCGACGCTGCCCCACCTTCCGCGCTGCACCGCCGAGGAGCACCACTGTGACCACCACCGATCCCGCCGACACCGGGTCGGCCGAGGCCGCCCACGGGCGGCACGAGGCGCCGGCCCACGAGGCGCCTCGTGCC
>CAXUNA010000674.1:0-2323 GCA_964252095.1 uncultured Jatrophihabitans sp.
GTCGGGGTCCGCGCCCGCCGCGGCGTGCAGCACGGCCCGACCGGTCTCCCGGTGCAACGCGGCCGGGCCGTGCACGCTGGTCCACTGACTGGCCGTCGTACGGGTGGCCCGGAGGCCTCGGTCGGCGGCGTCGCTGCCCGGCCGCCAGGCGGCCCAGTGGAGACCTCATCGATGTCGACCGGGTCGGTGGTCGGCGTGTGGAGGGCGACCAGGGCCCGCTGGGCGTCGCCCGCGAAGTGGAACAGCAGGTCGCGCACGGTCCACCCGGGAAGCGCGGTGGGCGTCCAGCCGACGGTCTCGGCGTCGCCGTCCGGGTCGTCCGTGAGCCGGTGGCTCAGGGCGAGCAGCGGGGCGTAGGCGGCGGACAGCAGTGCGGACGCGGCGCTCATCCACCCGGTGTAGCAGTCCGCTGGGTGCGGGTGCCCGTTCCTTGCACTCCCCGGGTGAGAGTGCCAGACTCAGTTCTGGCACTCTCCACAGGTGAGTGCCAACGGACGTGCGTTCTCACGGGTCGATCGAGTTGCTCCCACGGGAGCAGCCGGCCGTCGCGGGCGAGGATCCGGTCAACGCGTCGTCCCCGGGCACCACCGCTGAACACTTCCGTCTACAAGAAGGACGTCATCGCATGGCAAAGATTATCGCGTTCGACGAAGAGGCCCGTCGCGGTCTGGAGCGCGGCATGAACCAGCTCGCCGACGCCGTCAAGGTCACCCTCGGCCCGAAGGGCCGCAACGTCGTGTTGGAGAAGAAGTGGGGCGCCCCCACGATCACCAACGACGGTGTGAGCATCGCCAAGGAGATCGAGCTCGACGACCCGTACGAGAAGATCGGCGCCGAGCTGGTCAAGGAGGTCGCCAAGAAGACCGACGACGTCGCGGGTGACGGCACCACCACCGCGACCGTGCTCGCCCAGGCGCTCGTGCGCGAGGGTCTGCGCAACGTCGCCGCCGGCGCGAACCCGATGGCCCTCAAGCGGGGCATCGAGGCCGCTGTCGCCTCCGTCTCCGAGGTCCTGTCGAACCAGGCCAAGGACGTCGAGACCAAGGAGCAGATCGCGGCCACGGCCTCGATCTCCGCCGCTGACACCTCGGTCGGCGAGCTCATCGCCGAGGCGCTGGACAAGGTCGGCAAGGAAGGCGTCATCACCGTCGAGGAGAGCAACACGATGGGGCTCGAACTCGAGCTCACGGAGGGTATGCGCTTCGACAAGGGCTACATCTCGGCGTACTTCGCCACCGACACCGAGCGCATGGAGACGGTCGTCGACGACCCCTACATCCTCATCGTCGAGTCGAAGATCTCCTCGGTGAAGGACCTGCTCCCGCTGCTGGAGAAGGTCATGCAGTCGGGGAAGTCGCTCGTCATCATCGCCGAGGACGTCGACGGCGAGGCGCTCGCGACCCTGGTCGTGAACAAGATCCGCGGCACCTTCAAGTCCGTCGCCGTCAAGGCCCCGGGCTTCGGCGACCGCCGCAAGGCCATGCTCGGTGACATCGCCATCCTCACCGGTGGCCAGGTCATCAGCGAGACCGTCGGCCTCAAGCTCGAGAACGCGACGATCGACCTGCTGGGCACCGCCCGCCGGGTCGTCATCACCAAGGACGAGACCACCATCGTCGAGGGTTCGGGCGACACCGAGGCGATCCAGGGCCGGGTCAACCAGATCCGTACCGAGATCGAGAACAGCGACTCCGACTACGACCGCGAGAAGCTGCAGGAGCGGCTGGCGAAGCTCGCCGGCGGCGTCGCGGTCATCAAGGTCGGCGCGGCCACCGAGGTCGAGCTCAAGGAGCGCAAGCACCGCATCGAGGACGCCGTTCGCAACGCGAAGGCGGCCGTCGAGGAGGGCCTGCTCCCGGGTGGTGGCGTCGCGCTCGCGAACGCCGCCGCGACCGCGTTCGACAAGCTGGACCTCGTCGGTGACGAGGCCACCGGCGCGAACATCGTCCGCGTCGCCCTGCTCGCCCCGCTCAAGCAGATCGCGATCAACGCCGGTCTCGAGGGTGGCGTCGTGGCGGAGAAGGTCAGCACGCTGGAGCCCGGTTGGGGCCTCAACGCCGCGACCGGCGAGTACGTCGACCTGTTCAAGGACGGCGTCGTCGAGCCCGCGAAGGTGACGCGTTCCGCGCTGCAGAACGCGGCCTCCATCGCCGCGCTCTTCCTCACCACCGAGGCCGTCGTGGCCGACAAGCCGGAGAAGAACGCCGCTCCGGCCGGCGGCGGCATGCCCGGCGGTGACATGGACTTCTGACCCACCCGGGTCAGCGGTTCAGCACGACCTGAGGTACCTGCGAGGGCGGGTCCGGCGCGAGCCGGGCCCGCC